>JAEEVO010000123.1 GCA_016290905.1 Lachnospiraceae bacterium
CATGGGCACAAAATATGGTGTCGTAAGAACAAAATTGGCAGGTTCTAGCTTTACCAACTGGTTCAAAATACCCGGAATTACCTATCCTTAAGCTTATCAAAGGAAAAAGATAATTAGTCTCAACTTTACTCAAAACTATTGTAAACGTTTACTACACGGTACTACACTGTTGACACAACACTTTAGTCAGGAGGTTACCATCATGAGAAACGTATACAAGGAATACAAACTGGGTTTAATCAGTTGGGACAAAGCATTTTGCATTGCTAATAACAAGGCTGCTCTTGGCAAAGGAGACACCGATTATTGGGCAGATCAGATGAATAGCCTTGGTTGCGATGCTGCAGAACGAATTATGGCATTGCTCGGTTATACGCATGGCGAAGAAGGTATTTATATAAAGCCAGCGAAAAAATGACCTAGTTTTCATACACATAGTTTTGCAAAGAGGGACATAATTAGAAAAGAAAGCTTAATCACAGCTTCAAAACACCCTCCAGACCCGAGTCATAGCACTCGGGTTTTCTTATGCCCAAATACAGAAAAAAGAGGTGCTCAGATATGGGCAACAAACTGATTATTACTATCTATCTAAACGACGGAACAAGTATTTCCTACCGAAAAACATATAACTACTTTGAAAAAGGCGTAATTATCGAGAACATCGAAAAGGCCAAAGACGATGAAGTTGTTACGTTCAGAAGTGATTCTGGAGAGGAAATCCTTGTTACCAAAAAGAACATAACACTTGTAAGGATATCCAAAGATGATCCTTACGTTGATACAAAGGAGGTATCCTAATGGCTAAAGTAAAGTTAGAAATCGAAGCCGAGCCTGCTCAGATAGCTGCACTCAACGTATATCTCGGCGGTAAAAACACTTGTCTCGAGTTCGAAATATCTGAACACATTGAGTCACTTTATAAGAAGAATGTACCGAAAATTGTTCGGGATTATATCGCTGCGAACAACGAAAACAAGAAAAACGAAAGGAGGTCAGAAGCAATCTGAAGACTACCCAAGGACCATATTGGGTGCTGAAAACTAAGCAGGATAAAGGAGTAGAACCATCTTCGATGTTCTACTCTTTTTACATCACCCGGCAGAGCCGTGTGAATAAGCGTTTTTGAGTGTAACAAAGTTACAATATCAATGGTTCTAATGTTTTCCGGGTTTTGCGCCAATAGTTCTAAAGAGCCTGCAACGCCCTATAACAGGCACCCGAAATGGTTCTATCAGATTGCTGGTTCGTTATGGATGATCTCAAGAAGAAGAAAGTCAGTCTCTATCTTACCGATGAGACTTATGACGAAGTAAAAGCTTCCTACCGCAAAGATCACTGTTCCTCATATAACGAATTTTTGGAGCGGGCGATCATGTACTATCTCGGTTATGTCAACTCGGAAAACATGACCGACTATCTCTCCCCCACCATCATGTCATCCGTAAAGGCAGCTTCAGATGAAAATACTAAACGCATCACCCGGATCCTTTTCAAACTCGCTGTCGAGATTGCGGTCATGAACAATCTCTATGCAGCCAGCCTCGACATAAACGAAGAGAAGATCAATGCTCTTCGCCGTGAATGCGAGAACGAAGTCCGCAAGCTTAACGGTGATTTCAACATGAACACAGCTATCCAATGGCAAAAGAGGTGATGCTGTGTGGCAAGGATCATAGTTAAGGCTAAATATCTGAAGCCCAACGGGAAAAGAACGCCCGGAAGATATGCACGTTATATCGGGACCCGAGAAGGAGTGGCTAAGATTGATGATTCTGCTAAGTTTCATGAACCGAGAAAACGTGACACCACATATGCCGATTACATAGCTACGAGGCCTAGAGCCGAGAAAGTCGGAAAGCACGGTCTGTTCACTGATGCTGGTGTCGAAGTTGATCTTGATAAGGTGTCAGATGAACTGAATAACTATAAAGGCACTATCTGGACGGTAATTGTTTCCATAAAACGTGAAGATGCGGAAATGCTCGGTTTCGATACAGGCGAACGTTGGCGCAACATGGTCCGGGCAAACAGAGATGAACTTGCTAAGGACTTCCGGATTAGACCTTCTTCCCTTCAATGGTATGGTGCTTTTCATAATGAGTCTTACCATCCGCACATTCATCTAATAGTCTATGATAAGGAAAACCACGGTTATCTTGATAACGAAGGCATAGAAAACATTAAGAGCACCTTTGCTCACGTCATTTTCCAAGATGAGATGCTTAATATCCAAAATGAGAAATCTGACCGAAGAGACAAACTCAGGCTTCGCGGAAAGGATGAAATCGAAGAAATAATATGCCGTATAAACAACGGAAGCGAAAACAACTTCATTCTTCAGGCTATGCTTATCGATCTGAGCAGGCGGTTAAAAGAGCACAAAGGCAAGAAAACTTACGGTTATCTCAGCAAAAATGATAAGTATATCGTTGACCGGATAGTCGATCAGATAGAAAAGATACCAGCCGTGAAAGAGTTATATGACCTCTGGTATGAGAAACAGGAAGAACTCAGACGGATATACTCAGAAACTATTCCTAACAGAGTACCTTTGTCAGAAAATCCCGAATTCAAGAGTATCCGCAATGCAGTAATACACGCTGCAGCTGAATTGGATATAAAAAACGCACGGCTTATTTCCCCTTCTGATGACGAAGACGATATTGTCGGAATCGAGATTCCTGATGAGAAAATAAATCAGACAAGACAGAACTACTCGGATAAGAAGCAAGATTTTGCCAGTTATCCTTCAGAAAGCACGTCTAACAATCAACATATTGCCTGTTACAGACCGGTTGACTCCTCATATATGGCCACAACTGTTTCAAGGCTGCTTAATCACGTCAGCAGAGTTTTCCGCGAGAAGTTTTCAGAAAACCCTGATCATGCACCAAAAACAGATATAAAGCTTTGGCGAAAGATATTGGAAAAAGACGAGGCTCACGGCATAAAGCATGGATGAATATTTAAGAAATGAGGTTCTCTTTATGAAGAAAAAATACACAGAAGAACAAATACAAAGAGCAAATGACACTAACTTAGTCGATTTCTTAAGAGAAAAGGGCCAGCAGGTATCAAGAGTCGGATCAGAATATGAATGGATGGACGGCAATGAAACTGTCTCTATCAAGGACAACATGTGGTTTCATCAGTACGATCGTGTCGGCGGCACAACAATAAGCTTCGTTCAGAAATTCTTCGGTCTTAGTTTTCCTGATGCGGTAAAGCTTATATTAAACGAAGATGGTACTGAAGAATTATTCACCAAACCAAGACTCAAACAATCAGAATCCAAACCCAAGCCGATTACAAAGAAAGAGTTTTCTCTTCCCGAACGAAACGACAATATGCACCGCGTTTTCGGATATCTCATTAAAAACCGTGGCATTGACGGAGCTGTACTCAGAGTATTCGCACACAACGGTCTGATATATGAGTCGAAAACTCACCACAATGCGGTTTTTATTGGAAAAGACAAGTATGGTGAAGATAAACACGCTCATATGAGAAGCACCTCTTCGAGGCACAAATGGCGCGGAAACCAGACGGGTTCAGACACAAGATTCAGCTTTAATTGGAGAGGAAACGGTTACCAAGTCTATGTTTTTGAAGCGCCGATAGACATGCTTTCTTATATAACGATGCATCCGAGGAACTGGTATAACGAAAACTACATAGCTGCCTGTTCCCTTTCATCTCAGCCGTTAATGCAGATGCTGGCGGACAATCCTTATATAAAACAGGTCTATATTTGTTATGACAACGACGGACCCGGTCAGAAGGCTGCGAACGAACTGAAAGCGCAGCTTCAGAAATCCGGATATTACACAGAGATCCTTGTTCCCACTTTAAAAGACTGGAACGAGGATCTTTTAAATTCAGCTCAGGAAGAAGGTGAGGTCGAATGCCAGGCCATATCCCAATTCTTGTAATAGTAATGGTCGCGATAATGATATTCATGGCGGTTATTAACATGGTCAGCCAAATGTATAACCTCAATGGTATCAAAAGCAAAACCGTTGGTGACGGACAGCACGGCACATCAAGGTGGGCCACAAACCGGGAAATAAAGCACATGTACCGCTTTATACGGTTTACACCTAAGAAGTGGCGTGAACAGGCCCGTAACGGTGAAGAACCGACCATAGAAACAAAACCCTCTCTCCTTCTCAGACTAAAAAACATGAGACGGAAAAAGAAAGGGTTACCAGAGATAGAGCTTCCTGTCGAGAAAGTTCCTCAGGGCATTGTTGTCGGTTGTTCCGGCAGCAATGAAGCAATCGTGGATACGGGAGATGTTCACGCACTTATGCTCGGAGCCGCCGGTGTCGGTAAGACCGCATTCTGGTTATATCCCTGCATCGAATATGCATTAGCATCCGGTATGAGCTTTCTGTCGACCGATACCAAGGGCGACATTATGAGAAACTACGGGAACATCTGTAAAGAATACGGTTATAACGTTGCTGTCATTGATCTTCGTAATCCGACAAGATCGAATGGAAACAACCTTTTGCACCTAGTAAACAAGTATATGGATCTTGCTTTGGCAAATCCTGAGAACGTTGCTTACAGGGCTAAGGCAGAGAAGTATGCAAAGATTATTTCCAAAACAATTATCCTTTCCGGAACAGAAGCTACCACTTTTGGACAGAATGCGTTCTTCTACGATGCTGCCGAAGGTCTTCTTACTGCAACAATACTGCTTATAGCCGAGTTTGCTCAACCTGAACACAGGCACATAGTGTCAGTGTTTAAAGTAATTCAGGAGCTCTTATCCCCTACCGGAATCAAAGGAAAGAATCAGTTTCAGCTTCTTATGGACGATCTTCCGGATGATCATAAGGCAAAATGGTTTGCTGGTGCGGCATTGAACTCCCCGGAACAGTCAATGTCCTCAGTTATGAGCACGGCGTTATCAAGGCTCAACACATTCCTTGACTCCGAGCTTGAGCAGCTCCTCTGCTTCGACACAGAACTTGATGCCGAGAAGTTCTGCAAAGAAAAGAGCGCTCTGTTCATTATCATGCCGGAAGAAAACCCGAACACATTCTTCCTTATCTCCCTTATCATTCAACAGCTTTACCGTGAAATCTTGTCTGTGGCCGACGAGAACGGCGGTAAGCTCGAGAATCGATGCGTATTCTTCTGCGATGAGTTCGGTACGTTACCGAAAATCGACTCAGCAGAGATGATGTTTTCCGCCTCCCGTTCCAGAAGACTGCAAATAGTACCGATAATCCAGTCTTTTGCCCAGCTCGAAAAGAACAATGGTAAGGAAGGCGCGGAGATAATCATTGATAATACGCAGCTTACT
>JAEEVO010000124.1 GCA_016290905.1 Lachnospiraceae bacterium
CAGCTCTGGTGGACAGGATCCTTGACGGAATAGAGGTTAAGACAAATACAGACTATTACAAATTCATAAAGCTTGAAGACGGACTTCCTGTTAAGCCGTTTACTTCCTGTGAGGGAGATAGCTTTGACAAGATCGTCTTCACAGGTATGATAGATGAGTTCTTTGGCTATAAGCTCGGAACTCTGGAGTACAGGTCCCTTAAGTTCGAGACAGAAGACCTTCCGGATGTAGATAACTATCAGGGCAATGCTGTTGTCAACTACACTGAGAGGCAGATTCCGTTTACAAGAATAATAGAGCACAAGCACTTTGAGTACGGAACAGGCAAGGGAACCATTATCACCAGAGAATATCCTGCTGACTGGAAGCACGGCGATGAGCCTTACTATCCGATGAACGATGATAAGAACAACGAACTCTATGCTAAGTATAAAGAGCTTGCTGATGACTTCAGTGATGTTTACTTCGGCGGAAGACTTGGACAGTACAAGTACTACAACATGGATCAGATAATCCGTGAAGCTCTGGATATGAGCAGATCTGTATGAGATAAAGATGAATAAAAAAGCCCCCGGGTCTTTAAGGCCCGGGGACTTTTTGCTGCAGTAACGTTCACCTGCAGCTATATTATTTCAAGTCTTCCCCTCTGCAGCGGGGAGACTTAAGCGCTGCCTCCAGCGCTTAACAATAATTGTTGAACATCATTCCGGAATACTCACTGGTTATGTACGGCGATGAGTAATCACGGTTATCGGGATTTCTGTAGTTAACAACCGGCCTGTCTACGTACTTCATAGGGTCAACCGATATGTCTTTTGTCTTCTCTATCAGAGCATCCGCGAATCTGTTGATGGGCTCTAATGACTCCATATTGCTGCTTCCCGATACTGCCTGTTTGAGCAGCTCGTCATCTATCGAAAGAGAGCCGTTGCCCTCGAGCCTTACGCCTATATCTTCAACGTTACTAAGGTGCTGCTGCGCTATGCCTATGACTTCGGCACGGAGCTTCGATCCCTTGAACTTATCATCGGATATTCCCGTAGCGTCTTCGATAAAGTTGTTGTAATTATCTATCAGCGATACCACGTGCTGCATCAGGGCTTCGTTGTCCTTCTTGATACCTACGTGGATGGGGCTTCCGCGCTCAGTGAGCTCGTGAAGCGTTATATCAAATTTACCGCCGACGGTGAAGTGGTTGGATACTGAAACTTTTTCTTCGCCGTTTAGCGTAAAGTGTGCGTTCTTAGCCGGTTCCGCGACTTTATCAAGTCCAAGGAAATCAACCGAGCCCTTCGCAAGACCACTTTCTGATTCGTAGATCTCAAACTGGCTGAGCTGTCCGGGCTTTAGACCCGTGTGGCTTGACTGTATCTCAAGCGCCGATCGGTTACCGTCTTCTATGATGCTGGCGCTAAGTCCGATGTTTGCCTTATTGACCA
The DNA here is from genome assembly GCA_016290905.1 of Lachnospiraceae bacterium. Taxonomy (GTDB): domain Bacteria; phylum Bacillota; class Clostridia; order Lachnospirales; family Lachnospiraceae; genus RUG11977. Next base: position 1,440 of record JAEEVO010000124.1, read on the forward strand.
GGGTCTCTAACTTCTTTTGCACATCTATGTTGGTGTCGGTGTTATAAATGCTGAACTGGAATTCAAATTCCTGCCCGTTTATCCTGACATCAAATGCGTAATTGTCAGGCTTAAGACCGGTGGAATCCTTCGGGATAAGATGTCCTCTGTTTACCTGGCTGCTTGCCATCTGTGTGGCTTCTATGTCAAAACCGATGGCTCCGATATCCTGCTCCGGCGTCTTGCCGATATAGTTTGCGGAAACCTTATCTTCATCGGTTGTATAGGCCGAGGAGTGATTGAGAGAAGATTTATCCTCATGATCACTAAGCCTCTTGATACTTCCCTGAAGCTGTCTTGCTTTTTCTTTTATATCAATCGCATCGTTTCTTGATACGTCATCATCTGTAAGTAGATAAAGAGGGGACTTCTTGTTGATTTTTGCAATTGACTTATACACATCCCTAAGCTCATCCTTGCGATGCGCGTCGGCCTGTGTAACATCCTTGGACACGTAGTCCTGTATGAAATGGTTGTAAGCACCATTAAAAGATATGCCTGCCATAATGCCCCTCCTTTCTTCCTTGATATACGTACGAGTCCTTCTCTCTACCAATCCTTTGGTATCAGTCGCACGAGGGCATATTTAGCCACGTTTAGTTACCCTTATAATACTAAAAACGAGTCAAATGTCAACAAAAATTAACGGTATTTAATTGAATTTAATATAAAGTTAATAATTAATTGCGCTCGGGTGCTCATATATATTATTATGAGATAAGTGAAAAAATCGGATGTTATGGAGTATGTTCATGTTTTGGCTTGTGGCTTTGGCTTTGCTTTTATTATCGGCAAGAATTGCTCGTGTATATAGAGAAAATATTCTTGATTCAATTACGGTTTCTTATGCGGGACTTTTGATGCTCCTGTATCTGCTGGCGTTTTTTAACGGACTTAAGGCTGTTGGAGCAGTCTCGGTTCTGGTTGTGGTTTATGTCTTTGTCCGGATGGCAATGGATGCCCGGGCAGACAAGAACTCTTTTGCAAAAGAGCTCACAGAGTATGGCAGGATACTGGCTGATCCCGGGGTGATACTTGCAGTGATCTGCTCGGCTGTAGTCGGAGTGCTTACAAGACAGCAGGTCTTCACCTGGTGGGACGATATTAATTTCTGGTCATCGGATGCCAAACAGATTTTTTTCCTTAATGGATTTTCGGGTAAGTACGGAAACGTATCTCCTGAGTTTGGAGACTATCCTCCGATCACATCACTTGCCAAGTGGCTGTTTCTTCAGATCGGTTCGGGAGAGTACAACGAGAGCCTTCAGTTCCTCGGATACTTTGTGCTGTGTCTGATATTTCTTTTTCCCATGCTGGCAAAAGTCATGGCGGCCATAAAAGCTTATGATATAAACAGATGGTGCAAGATGGTCCTCATGGTACTGGCATTTGTCTGCACTGCATTGTTTCCCGGAGTGTTCAACGGTATTATCTACTACGGGACTCCGGCCGATATTACAATGGCTATCGTATACGGGGCTTTGCTTCTGACCATATATGACAGTTACGGGCATGAGAAGACGCTTTATTATGTCAGGATAGGCTTATATACCGCTATACTTCTTTTGACAAAGTCTGTGGGATTTGAGTGGGCGTTGTTTGCGCTTGTCTTCTATGTAGTGGTGGCAAACAGAGAGAAGCTTATATGGCTGCCGGTTCTTTTTGCCGGAGCATCATATGGAAGCTGGCTGCTGTTCTGCTTCGCGAACAGGCGAGTTGCCAAGCTCACGGGAGCCGGGATCAGGATGGCTACTTCCGGAACGTATACGGCACCCGACAATACTATTGATAAGATGAGATATTTTGTCGAAGGCTTCATGTTCCAGCCCATGCATTCGGATTACAACCCGACTGTGGATCTCTCCACAGGAGCAGCGGTGCTTTTGATATTCGGCGCAATGACAGGGATGTATTTCCTGTGCGTTCTGGGCAAGAGTGAATTTAAGAAGATAGCTCTTTTCTCTCTTATTACAGGGGCGCTTGCCTATGCGATAGTGTTCATGGCACACATTTCACTGTTCCAGACAGAGGATCAGTATCTGGATGCATATGCAATGGGAATATCAATTGCCAGGTACTGCGCACCGTTTACGATGGGAAGTATGTATCTTCTTATAGGGATAGGCTTTAACAGATTGAGGGCATCCAATGTGAAGAGGCGGATGCTGATATTCGGAAGTGTTTGTGCGCTGGTTGTGCTTCTGTGTGCGGAGTACAGCGGAGTTTACAAGTATCTCCGCGGGTACAGGGATCAGCTTGCCGAGAATAAGGCTTATGTTTCCGATATGGTAGGTGAGGACGGAAAAGAGCTTGTACTGGCTGTGTCTGATAAAGAATACTGGGGCAAAAGAGTTCTTGTATTCAGGGACGGACATGAGTATTATTGGGTACACAATACATATATAAGCAAAGAGGCTTCACCGACGGCGTTGGTATACGATACTTTCCTTATAGAAGAAGACACGGCGGATACCATCAGGCAGAAGATGCTTGACAGTCACGCTTCTTACTTTTATGTTGAGGATAAAGACGGCGTGGCAAAAGAGCTGTTCTCTGATGTGGTGACGGACGGAGAGTATGAGCCGGGAGTTGTATTAAAGATCGAAGGAGCAGGTAATTGATGGGAAGGGTGACACCCATTATAATTCCGGCTTATGAGCCGGATGATAAATTAATAGGACTTATGGATAACCTGGTATCGGCAGGCCTTTCGCCGATTGTAGTTGTAAATGACGGTTCGGAGACAGATACCTATGGCAGGATATTTGATGCAGCGGCAGCAAGAGGAGCCGTTGTTCTGAATCATGCCGTTAACATGGGAAAAGGAAGGGCTCTTAAGACAGCCTTTAACTATTGCCTTAATGAGTATCCCGATATGGCGGGTGTTATAACGGCGGATTCCGACGGACAGCATACTGCTTCCGATATTAAGAAATGTATGGATGCGCTTTTGCAGAATCCCGACAAGCTTGTGCTTGGTGTCAGGGATTTTGACGAGTCGGGAATTCCTGCAAGATCGGTTTTTGGCAATAAAACTACCAGCAGAGTTATGAAATTCCTCACCGGAATGAGCATCAGTGATACACAGACGGGGCTTAGAGGAATATCTGCAGAGTTTATGAAATATCTTTTGACGGAAAAGGGCGAGAGGTTTGAATTTGAGACCAATATGCTCCTGGCCACAAAAGAGCTGGGCATTGAAATATTGGAAGTGCCGATAAAGACGATTTATTTGGAAGAAAATAAGTCGAGTCATTTTAATCCTATTAAGGACTCGATCAGGATTTACGCGGTTTTCCTTAAATTCCTGTTCTCATCGCTGTCATCAAGCGTGGTGGACATCGCGCTGTTCAGTGTGTTCTGTGCAGTGTTTAGAAACGTACCGATTGCAATCGGGTATATTATGCTTTCGACGATACTGGCAAGAGTTATTTCGGCTACTTATAATTTCCTTATTAACTATAAGGTAGTTTTTAAAAGCGGAAGCAACAGTGCAAAGGCTGCGCTTAAATATATTCTGCTGGCTCTTTTTATCATGCTCTCAAGCGGAGCACTGGTAAGCTTCTTCCATGGACTCATTCCTGCATCGCCTGAGTTTGTGGTAAAAATTCCTGTGGATTGTCTTCTGTTTCTGGTGAGCTTTTTTGTCCAGAGAG
>JAEEVO010000125.1 GCA_016290905.1 Lachnospiraceae bacterium
AGATGGTAGCCTTGTTATCCCACCATGACTGCTTGTCCTGTACAAAGGTCTCAACAGTAACGGGATCGTCTACATTTGCTGCATCATACTGAGCATAGGTCATAACGCCCTCTGACTTTGTAAAGTCAATCTTCTCAGCTGCAGGAGTGGTTTCATTGTTGTTATCTTTCTTGTCTTCATCCTTCTTGCCGCAAGCTGCAAGAGATACAACCATTGCAAGTGTTAAAAGTAAAACTAAAAGTTTCTTCATTTTATTCATCCTCTCTGTGATAGAAATAAACTCTAAACAACAAACATTATACCCACATTTTCTAAAATTACAATACCTTATAGATAAAATCCATATTTTATATAAAAAATCTTTTCAAAATCAGGATTTTTTATACATATTTAAGTATGATTTTCCGCCCTGCGCTTTTTAATGATGTCCTTAACATTTATGCCTATTATGATCACCCATGCGGCAATAAGAGCCACTATCAGGGCAACAGCCGGTCCGGGCAGCGGTCCTAAGTCACCGTTTCCCTTAACCGCACTTATCTGGTCTAAATGGTAGAGGGATACCATATCGTCAAACATGGTATCAAAGAATTTATCATCAACCGTCTGCTTGCGTCTTACGGCCTTGGCGGTATTTTCTATCATCTGCCCCGCTGCATCCCGTAGGGACGCCGACCCGTTAAATACCGGAGTCACAAAAGTATTTTCAGTATTGGCCATGAGCATTTCGGCAGCCTTTATCTTTACGTCGTAGTACAGCTCATTGTCCCTGCCGCAGCCTGCCAGATAATCCTTGTATTCCGCGGAATCTCCCGCTTTGGTGGTCACAGGTATATAGCCTTCCGTCTGTGCATATGCTATCTGTGTTTCGTTGGTGAGCAGGAACTGTGCAAACAGCCATGATGCAAGTACTTCCTGCGGATCCTGCTTATTAAATATACATACCGAAGGTCCTTGTGATATCATCTTGGGATTCGAAGTATCAAACTGCGGTATAGGTCTGACCACGGTCTCAAAATCTACGATCTTGTCCTCACTTATGTCGGACAAGGGCGCATCAGAGCCCATCCAGGATGCTCCCGCAGTCGAATCTATAGCAAACAGGCACTGTCCCGCATTAAGGAAATTACCGGGGTAGCTTGATATCTTAAATGTCGAAAACGCGTAGCTCCCAGCATGCTCGGCTACAGTCCGGAGGATTTCCCTGGTAGTATCGTTAAATATCAGGATGTTACCGTTTTCATCCGAATACCCGGCATCCTTCTGCTTGAGCATAGATATCATCATGTTATCGGTGGATTTATAGATAAACGGTATCATAGTCTTCTGGCCGTTTACCAGGAAGTTTCCGTCCGCGTCCTTCTTTGTGGCTGCTTCCGATACCTCCCAGATATAATCCCATGTAAGGATATCAGGTATCTCGTACCCCATGGCTTCCACATATGTTTTATTGATATAGCAGGCTTCCGTCGAACGCATAAAGGGAAGCGCATAGTAACTGTCCCCTATACGGCATTCGTTTAAGAATTCCGGTACTATCTCCGATTCGGAAGGTCCGTCAAACTTAAGCTCACTGCCGGCGAGCCCGTATTTTTCATCCTTCATCAGCTCATCAAGATTTACAACCGTCTCTTTTCCGGTAAGATATGTGGCTATATGATCGGGATATGTGATACATACATTGGGTGTGGTATTGGTAGAAATGTTCGTTATAACATCATTGTATATTTTCCCGTAATCGGTATACAGCCTTATATTTACCTTAACATTCGGATACAGCCTGTTAAAATCGGCTGCGGCCTTCTCATATATCTTGGACTGGGTGACGTTGGTATCATTCTTGGCCCAGAAGGTAATCTCTATTTTTTCGTTCTGATCGAATTCCTGCGGTATCTCAAATGTTCCGCTCCCCCTGCTGCCGTGGCATCCGGTAAGGAGCAGACAGAACACGATCATAGCAAGATAAAGTTTTCTTCTCATATTTTACCCCTTTGTACCGCTCTTCTGCACTCCTGCCATTATCTGTTTCCTGAATACAAAGAAAAGGATGATCAAAGGCACGGATATCACAACTACCGCAGCCATCATGGCTGGGATATTCTCACGTCCGAAACCGTTTTCCCTGATCTCCTGGATACCGTTGGATACCAGGTAATACTTCTCGTTGTCGGTGATAAGTCTCGGCCATACAAAGCTGTTCCAGCACTCTATGATCTTAAGGATCGTGATGGTGATCATAGTGGGCTTACAGATGGGTATCATGACCCTTATCAGGTATTTAAAATCCGATGTACCGTCCACCTTGGCGGCTTTATACAGGTTCTCCGGTATCTGCTCAAAATTTTCCTTTAGCAGATATATATAGAATACAGAGGTGACCGACGGGAGGATCAGACCTGTAAATGTGTTCCTGAGTCCCATGTCGGTGATAGTAACAAAGTTTGTTATAATAATTAGCTCATTGGGGATCATCATCAGGGAAAGGAATACGGTAAATACTATATTTTTTCCCTTAAAATCCAGTCTTGCAAAAGCAAATGCCGCAAGGGTTATGACCACCAGCATGATAGCGGTGGTAACTACGGCAAAGATGACCGTATTAAAGAAATATCCGCCAAGATTAACCGTGGTAAATGCCGACTTATAGTTTTCAAAAGTCGGATCTGCAGCATAAAATTTCGGGATATATTCGGAGTTATATGCCCCGTATCCCTTAAGGGACGATATGATCATCCAGTAGAACGGGAACAGGACGATAAGACCCCAGAAGCCGAGGAATGTATATTTTACGACATTCAGGATAATGTCCTTTGTCTTTCTCGATTTCACGTCTTACACCCCCTTTACAACACTCTTTTTGCTCACCATAAGGTTGATACAGGTAATGGTGAGTACAATACAAAAGAGTATCAGTGCTGCCGCCGAGGCATATGAGGGATAGCCCCCGCTGCTTCCGTACAGCATATCATAGATATATCCTACAAGTGTGTTCATCTGAGCTGCATTAAGGTCGGTACCGAAAAGTGCCACAGCATCGCTGTATGCCTTAAATGCTCCGATAAATCCGGTGATCACCAGATAGAATATCATCGGGGATATCATGGGAAGGGTGATCCTTGTGAACACTCTCCACTTGGGAGTCGAGTCTATCTTGGCCGCTTTATATAAATCATCCTTAACGCTTGCAAGTGCTCCCGTCAGTATCAGTATCTTAAAAGGCATAACTATCCAGACGGTGTATATACAGAGCACAAGCATCTTTGCCCAATAAGGTCCATCTATAAAATCCACCGACTCCCCACCGAAGAAGTTGATGAGGAGATTCACCATACCGTCGGAATAAGCGGTCTTTTTAAAAAGGATCATAAAAACAAGACCTACAGCTAATGTATTGGTAACATAAGGGAGAAAGAAAACCGTCTGGAACAGCTCTCTTAACTTCTTTATCGAGCTTAATGCCATAGCTATAAGCAACGCCGTACCTGTGGACAGAGGTACTGTAATGATGACCAGGATAAACGTATTCTTTAAAGCCTGCAGAAAATATGTATCATGCAGGACGTAAGAATAATTATACCAGCCCGTACCGTTATGTGTCTGAGAAGCAAAATTGTAGCCTTCTTCAAAGGAATATATAAGTACGTCGATCAAAGGATAGATCATGAATATGCCTAAAAATATAATAGCCGGTAACAGGTAAAGCCAGCCCTTAAGATTGTTCTTTTTCATACAACATCCTCTATACTTTCTTTAAGCAGTCTAACTGTCATATGCTTTTCAGTAATATATCCTCTCTCCGCTTTCAGCATCAAAGATATGCGTTTTAGCGGGCTTGACTTTGAATCTGATACTTCCCGCTGCAGTGTCAATGCGGGTTTCAGCACTTACAATCGAACGGATCTCAACATTCTCACAATCCTTATGATCCGAAACTATCGTTGTATCTCTTCCCATGACCTCAAGTCCTTTAAGCGATACTTCAAGTTCACCCTTTTCATCCGGAATAAAGCCTTCAGGCCTGATACCTACATATACGTCACCGTCTTCTGCCTTCTCAGCCTTGAGTATCGCATTGTCTCCGATATAGATCATATGCTTTTTAACTCTGCCCTTAAATACATTTATAGGAGGTGTACCGAGGAACTTGGCTACAAAAAGATTGGCAGGATCGTCATAGACCTCCTGGGGCTTACCTATCTGATGGACACGGCCGTCCTTCATGACAACTATCAGGTCGGAGATGCTCATGGCCTCCTCCTGATCATGTGTGACAAATATAGTGGTAACCTTAGTCTCCCTCTGGATCCTTCTTATCTCTTCCCTGGTCTGAAGCCTGAGTCTCGCATCGAGGTTGGACAGGGGCTCATCAAGCAGCAGGACCTTTGGTGCCTTTACCAGGGCTCTTGCTATGGCTACTCTTTGCTGCTGTCCGCCTGAGAGCTCGTTAGGTTTTCTCTCCATCAGGCCGTCTATCTGTACGAGTTTTGCCGCCTCAAGCGTTTTCTCGAGCATTACTTCTTTTGTGAGTTTCCTTTCACCCCTGAAATTCTGCAGAGGGAACATAATATTCTGCTGGACGGTAAGATGGGGGTAAAGGGCATAATTCTGGAATACAAGGCCTACTCCCCTGTCCTCCGGAGCCATATCCGTCACATCGGTATCTCCGAAAAACACACGTCCTTCGGTAGGCTTTTCTAGTCCCGAGATCAGGTTAAGCGTAGTGCTTTTTCCGCAGCCTGAAGGTCCGAGCAGTCCCACAAGCGTACCGTCCGGTATCTCAAAGCAAAAATTGTCAACCGCTGTTACCTCAGTCTTGATCTTCTTGTTCCTGTTAGGAAATCTTTTTGTAAGTTTATCAAGTACTACCTTCATATACCCTCCGCATCTCTACATCTTTTTTAAAAAAAAGGCTCTTGGTGTTAACCAAAAGCCTTAATGTATTTAGTTCATTTAGATTATTCGATGATGGTAACAACCTTACCTGAACCAACGGTACGACCACCCTCACGGATAGCGAAGCCAAGTCCCTGCTCCATAGCGATGGGATGGATAAGTTCGATGGTCATCTCGATGTTATCGCCGGGCATACACATCTCTGTGCCTGCAGGAAGCGCTGTAACACCGGT
>JAEEVO010000126.1 GCA_016290905.1 Lachnospiraceae bacterium
GTTTGATCTTCCGTTTGCCTTTATCTCTGTGGCTAGAAAGAATGTCATCAAAAGTAAAAGTGTTACTGCTATATAAGACTTATTATCCATATCATACCTCCGCAAGTGCTGCTATACTAAAAGTGGACACGAAATAGATAGAAATTATACTCTCAAATAGGTATCATAAAACTGTAGATTCTGCATTGTAGACTCTCACCATTTTTAGGAGATGATACACATGAGCAAACGACTTAATCCTTTTGAGAAAGAACTTCTAATTAAACTGTTTCGAAAGTCCAAAGACATTTCCAAGAGTGAATTCTGTAGGGCTAACAATGTTACGCTCCAAACTTTCAACAAATGGATTGAACAATACGATTCTGCAGGTATTGAAGGTTTAGCTGCAGGTTCAAGACTTCCTGAAGTACTTCCCGAAGGTATAAACCCTACTGAAGAAGCTTACAAAAAGGAAATCCTTCGATTAACACTCGAAAATGAACTTCTAAAAAAAAATTATGCAATCCGGACGACGCCAGATGGAAAGATCCAGATGCAACGTTTAAGTCCGAAGAATTCAAAGTAATTGAGCATCTTTCAAAGCATTATCCCGTGAAGGATTTATGCGCCATTTTGGGTGTAAGCCGTTCAGGATACTACAAGCATCTCAAGTCAAAAGCTGACCATCAGCTTCGCTGCAGTAAGTTTTACGATGCTCTGCATTATGTTTCTCTTGTCCATGAAGAACACCCTTCCCATGGTTATCGCTGGGTTGCCGCTTTCATCCGCATAAATTATGGAGTATATTTTTCTGAAGGCCTGATATATAAGGCATTTCGATACCTTGATATTCATGCGGAAACCAAACATCGTAAGCGTTACAAACCCAGAAAAATAAAGGATAAATATCCAAACATGATATTAGCTCATTGGGATACTGTTGACCGCCCTCGTCAGGTTATCGTCTCTGATATGACTGCTTTTCATGCCGGTTATAAATACTACGAACTCACTATGTACTTCGATGTATTTACCAAGCAGATTCTTAGTTGGAAACTCTCTGACAGACGCGGTTCCCGTGAACCTTACTTGTATGGCCTTCAAGAAATAGTTGATTTACTTGAAATCGATGGTCCTGACGGATGCCCAACATATCTTCACACAGACCAGGGATCTGTTTATGCTTCAATGGCATATGAAGAATTAATCAAAGACCAAAACATTGTTAGGTCAATGTCACGACCTGGTACACCGACCGATAATCCTGTAAACGAATCATTGAACGGATGGATAAAGGAAGAGTTATTTTTAGACTTCCACATCGATACACTTCATGATAGATACTGGGTACGGTCCGCTGTTTCGGAATATGTTGACTTTTACAATGCACAGCGACCTTGCTATTCCTTGAATTATGAAACACCAGACAACTACTATGCCCTTTATAAAGCAGGGCTAATTGCCAAAAACGATACATTTTCAAAGCGCTTTGAAGGTGATCAAAAATACACTTAAATTTGAGTGTCTACTCACAAAAAATGCAAAATATTTAGTTTTTGTTCTATGTGTCTACTTTGAGAAATCTCTACCTCCTACGTGGTATTTTTTCTGTCCACTTTTCTTGACAGCTACATTCCTACACTGTTCCACCATAACTCTAGCAAAACCAATGTCCGATAAAACGGACTGAAAGCGGGAATGTTGAAAATACTGCATTTTGCCTAAAAAAGCGCACAATAACCCAAATATAAAGTTTACCATATTTGGGCCTTGATTTCTATGGTAAAGTGTACAGTTTGCACAATAAGTTCGTGACCAAAACATACAAAAAAAAGAGTCCTCAGACTCTTCTACAAGAAAAAGAGCCGTAGCCCTTTCTCTGCTGTATTCAGTTTTCTATTCCCGGTCTATCCGGCAAACCTCTCCGTCTACCTCGACTATGGTAAATGGCTGATTCATCCAGGTCAATTCGACGATGCGAACACAGGTATATGGATTGCTCTGGGTGTTATCCCTCTTAATCTGTCCGCGCCGTATCATGTGATCGGCCAGGTGCTCCATAAGGTTCTGCTTCACTTTGAACCGTTCATTCCAATTCATGGTCTACCCTCTCTTTCCGTTATGAATGGCCTCCATCACGGCATCCTTTGTCATTTGCGACGCGCCTGCTGCCTCGAGTGCCTCAAGGGTCCCGCAATCCGAGCAAATTTTCGTTTTATTGTCAGTTCGTGAAATTGCCGGATGCCCACCATATTCCTTTCCGCATTTCGGGCAGATACTAAGCTTCTTTACCACATCCTCTCCGTAAACTACGTTCAGCCCGGAGCCAGTATCCCACCGCATCAATAAACTCCCTGTGTCATCTACCCGGAGAACCGTTCCCCTGGTTCCGATCGGTGGCGCTTGAAAGTCATCCATCTTTACAAGCTCCACCCTGGTTCCCGAAGGGAATTCCTTTCTCAGGCTCTCAACTATCTCTCTTCTTGGAAAATTCATGTCTTTACCTCTCTTTCTTAGTTGTAGCTTTGAAGGCAGATGCTGTAGGCGATCATGACCGCCTGATCATCCTCGTCCGGCTCGATATCCCAGCCGCGGTCATAATTTACAACCGTCTGCCCGTCTATCGTGATCCTCAGTTTGCTGATCTTGCCGCCATTGATGCCAAACTCGCTGCCTTCGTCGTAAGCTTTCACCCAGTAATGGGCTATTCGTGTACCCGTGGTTCCGTTTATCGGAATTCCAATCGTCCCTTCGTGCCACATGCTAGCGTCCTCCTTTTCTTTGGTATACACATTAATCACTCTAAAGCCCTGTAATAGCAAGCATTATGTGCATTTCCCTCAGTATTTATGAGGCCTCGTAGCTAAACTCCGTCCCGTCATAAAACCGGATTGTCAGATTCCCGTTTTCATATACGGTGATGATATCCATAACCCTTATCATGAGCCAGGGATCAAAATCCTTGATCGGCCCCTTCTTTGCGGCCTCCATGATCTGTCTTGTTTTATAGCAAAGCAGCTCATTACCGGATTTAAGATTCTTTTTCCATACAGATTCGTATTTCTTTGGATGCTCAGCTATCGCATTCCAGCCCATTATGAAAAGCTTTATAATCGAGTCTTCCAAGATATATCGATTGCTACAAACCTTGCGGCCGTTCGCTTTATTACAGGAACCACACCTAAATTTCCTTACTACAGTTCCGGACCGGTTCTTATATGTCACCCTTCCGTATGTTGCTCCGCATTCCCCACAGATAACTTTTCCGAAAAGAGGATTCGTTTCCGGCTCCTGCGCATATGCATTTATCCGGTGTTCCTTCATAAACAGATCCCGACGCTCGAACTCTTGCTGTACCGCATTCCATGTTTCCTTATCGATGATGGGCTCATGGTCTTCTTCAATGTGATACATCTGAAGCTCCCCAGTATTCATCACTCTCTTCTTCGTAAGGAAATCGATAGTATAGCTTTTCTGCAGGATCACATCTCCCATGTACTTCTCGTTCCGGAGCATGCTGTCTATCGCAGAGGGCTGCCAGTTACTGTTTCCGTCCCAGCTTTTTACCTTCTCTGCCTTAAACATCCGGGCAATCATATCCACGGTGTGTCCGTTAAGAAACTCTTCGTATATACGCTTTACCACCTTGGCCTGTTCACGGTTCACAACGAGCTTCTCTGTTTCAGGATCATAGTCGTACCCAAGGAATCTCTTTGTAGAGGTCTTATGCTTTCCCTGCTCAAATCTGCGTCGGATGCCCCATGTGCAGTTTTCTGAAAGCGACCTTGATTCATCCTGGGCCAAGGAGGATAGAATCGTAAGCAGGACTTCCCCTTTTGCATCAAGGGTGTTGATGTTTTCCTTTTCAAAGATTATGCAGATACCCTTTTCTTTTAACTCCCTCACATAGTTAAGGCAGTCCAAGGTATTTCTTGCAAATCGTGAAATGGACTTCGTTACCACTATGTCGATATAGCCGAGGCGGCAATCATCAATCATACGATTGAACTCATCCCTCTTTTTAGTATTGGTCCCGCTGATGCCTTCGTCGGCGTATATGTCCACAAGCTCATATTCCGGATTGTTCTTGATCATATCCGTGTAATACTGAACCTGGTTCTCATAACTTGATAACTGTTCTTCTTGATCTGTTGACACGCGGCAGTACGCTGCAACTCTCTTCTTTTGGAGAGTCATCTTCCCGGATTCCGGCGTCATATTTTTCTTTGCTGGTATAACGGTAATTCTTCGAGCCATCGATGATCACCTCCTCCACTACGGTCGGCTCTGTAAATATACGTCCTTCTAATGCTGTGTCCCGAATACGTATCCCCGGGCAGGTCTTTTTGCCATAATCAATGTATGTGCCACAGATCCACTCGATTTTCCCGCCATACACATGTCTGCGAAGTAGCGTGGCACCACATAGCGGACACTTAAGTTTTCCGCTGTTGGGATACCGGGCCAAGCATCTTTGAGACCCCCTTGTTATATTTCTTGTCTCGCACCTATATGTCATGAGCTCCTGTACCATTTCCCATTCCTCTTCCGAAACGATTGCTTCATGATCGTCTTTCACATAGTATTGCGGCACTTGTCCCTTGTTGGGTTTTGAGGCACCTCCGACTTCCGGATTGTAGGTTTTCTGAATAAGGAAATCCCCTTTGTACTTCTCGTTTTTTAAGATTTCACTTATGGTTCCACAAGTCCACGGCACTCCCGTTACCGTCGGAACCCCTTCTTCATTCAGCTTGTTTTTTATGAGAAAGCTTCCCATCCCGGATAGGTACATATCGTATATACGTCTTACTATTTTGGCCTCAGTCTCGTTGATGATAAGATGCCCGTTCTCGTCCTTGTCATATCCAAGGAAGCGCTTTGTATTTACCATCCCTTCACCGCGCTCGAACTTCTTCTTTAGTGCCCATTTGTAGTTTTCGCTAATGCTCCGGCTCTCTTCCTGTGCAAAAGAAGCAAGCACCGTAAGCATCATCTCCCCTTCGGAAGATGAGGTATTTATGTTGTTCTCTTCAAAGAAAACTGCAACTCCCAGC
>JAEEVO010000127.1 GCA_016290905.1 Lachnospiraceae bacterium
GATCCCTCACCAGAGCAAGCCCCACGGCGGTCCCATCGGCTGCTATCCCTATCACCCTGGCCCTGCAGGCGCGGTAAACGTATCCTCTGGCAATTATGCCGATATTGCTCGCAAGAAAATGCTTCTGACTGTCATCAACCGACAAACCGGCATAATCCATCCAGTTTTCTTCATTTATTTCGACCAGATTGACCATATATCCTCCCTTATTGCTTCACTGCGACCGCGGTGAACTCTCCCGGCAGCTTATCGTTCTCCCATGACGGATTCTCGTCGAAGCGTTCGAGGGTAAATCCATCGAATTCCCAGGCCTGTCAGCCGTTTCCCGCCGCTCAGACCGTTATCTCGATCAGGTTCCCTTCGATCGCAGCCACGCATGATTCATAATAGCCGTCACCTGTGGTCCGCGGTCCGCTGACCACCTCAAATCCGTCCGCCCGAAGCTGCGCGGTCAGCGCGTCAACCCTTTCCCTGCTCCCGACAGAAAACGCGAGATGAGCGTATCCCGTTCGGTCCGGTGCTTTATCCGGGTCGCTCAGCTCCGGTCTAGTCATTATCTCCAGCCTCGTGCCGCCGTCAAAGCTGATAAAGTAGGACCGAAAGCCGGTAGTTTTGTTATGGTATCCGTCATCGGAACGCCCGCCCAGGTATCTTACAAAGAAATCCCTTGTAGCTTCGAGATCGTTCACATACATGGCCGCATGATCTATTTTTGCCGAATTCATGATTCCCCCTGTCGTTATCGCCATCAGCCCTCCTCAGGAATAAAATAATTATTTATAACCGCCTCGATCTCATTGGTCCCGAGCGGGTTCGCAGATGTTTCCTCTGTGATGATCAGATTCTTCCCGAGAATAATATCGTCTTTCATCATGGATTTAACCTTGAATACCGCCTGTCGCGCATAATCCCTGTCATCCATCATACCCCTGTGCTCCCAATAGATTTCCTTTCGTATCTTCACATCGAGAACGGTAAAGTCAGGATAGATAACTATTCCGCCTGAAAGCATCAGCGGGCACTCATATTTGTACGGAATGCCCTTATCTGCCAGCATGTTGGCTATGGTAAGCTCAGATTTTGAACGTACCCGTTCCCCCTGATCGGTCCGGTAGACCAGCAGATGATCCGGGATTTCTTTCCCTTCATAAGGTATACTCAGCCATTCCGCAGCAAAATCTTCGTCAGACATATCGACCGGGTCGGCATATTGCTTTGCTTCCGACGGAAGATCCGAATACAACCCCTGCAGCTTTTCTGTTATATTATTCGATTTTTTCAGCAGAATTTCAAGATTTTTGATCTCATTATCCAGCAATTTTATCACTTTCTCGCAGTATGCTTTTCGGATGTATGCCTTTATCGTCCCGGTGTCCGTTTTGCGGATGTATCTGCCTCCTTTGTCCGATCTGTCTTTGCGAAGATAAAACTGTGTCCTGCTGCCCGAATGTACAACATGGATCAACCCGGGCGGTGCTGTTCTGAGTTCTTCTTCCAACGTAATCTTGCATTCCGAGATTTCCAGATAACGTCTTGAGGCTTCGTCGTACAGTGACGTAGGTTTGAGCATGGTTGAGGATACACTGCGACCGATGCTGCAGTTGGTGTTACGGTTAGTGTTACGGCTTTTGCTATGGTTGGTACTATGGTTGGTGTTATAGTTACGGATATTGTTAGTGTTAGTGTTGGTGCTAGAGTTAGCGTTCTGGTTCATAATAGTTTCCTTTCTGTTTTTTACTTTTTGCATCGGGATTAGAAGATTTGCGGGTTTTTGATGCTTTTTCGCCCGCCGGAGACGACCGAATGCATCGGGATTTGGAGATTTGCAGATTTTTGATGCTTTTTCCAGCCGAAGAAGGCGGCAGAAAGCATCGAGATTTGGAGATTTGCAGATTTTTGATGCTTTTCCGCCCGCAGAAGACGGCTGAAAGCATCGGGATTTGGAGATTTGCAAATTTTTGATGCTTTTCTGCCCGCAGAAGACGGCTGAAAGCATCGGGATTTGGAGATTTGCAAATTTTTGATGCTTTTCTGCCCGCAGAAGACGGCAGAAAGCATCGAGATTTGGAGATTTGCAGATTTTTGATGCTTTTTCGCCCGCAGAAGACGGCACGAAGCATCAAAAATAGATGAAAGAAGAAGATTCGATGCCCCGCCGCTAACGGAGGGGCATCGCAGGAAATGGGCTTATTCGTATTCCCTAACAAAACCTGTGTCTTAAACATTTTTGTTAGGGTTTTCTGTTACGATTTGACTTCATTTGGTTTCAGCTGTCCATATCACATGGACTGTATCAGCTAATGTTATCAAATTGTTATCACGAGAGTGTTATCAAATCGACATTACATATATCTGACATGGATTCCACTCATCCCACAAGGTCGGGAACACTTCAAACTCTTTGAACCCGAGGGACAGATAAAAATGATTGGTAGCATCATACTCTTCGTATCGTCCCATCTGAACCGTCTTAACTTGCATAAACGAATAACCCGCTTGCTTGGCCTTTTCTCTCGCCTGTTCAAAAAGTTTCCTTCCAACACCTTTTCTGTGGTAGTCTTTCAACACTCCCATAACGCAGAGTTCTACGGTTTCTTTTCCCGTCTCTTTAAGGCAAAGAAAACCTATAGGTTTTTCTGAATCATATGCCACAAAGAAAGGCTGAGATACACTTTCTTTTATGTATTGTTCCCTAGATTCAGGAATTCCAAACCAATCAGGAAGCGCTTCAAGTATTGTTCTGGAAATCAACTGCTTCTCTGTTGGTTCCTCTACGTTAATAATTCTTATGCCCACATCCTCAAGCTTATCATCACCTTCAAAGCGATAAACTAAATTATAGCTGTCGGGAACATCGTCATCAATATAACCGGTGTCAACGAATCCAGCCTTCTCATAGACATGTATTGCTTGCGCATCTTCCATTTTAACGCAAACTTCCACACAGTCATATTTCTGCTCATCTTTAAGCCTGGCAAGAATAAGTTTCAGCGCTTCAAATCCGTATCCTTTGCCCTGAAAATTCCTATCGATCATAAACTGCTGCAATTCATAGCATGCCGGTTCATCATCCATATCCCTTACCATAGCCAGTCCTATGGGAGTTCCGTCAAACACAATTCCAATGACATTTGCCCTAGAATAACGATAAACATACCCTCTTGCCAAGATGCCAATATTACTTGCCAGATAGTGTTTTTGATTTTCATCAACGGATAGTCCGGCAAAGTCCATCCAGTTCTCTTCACTTAATTCAATTAAGTTGACCATTTTTAATCCTCCGATTTTTATTGGAGGGTCAAATTTCGTGGGCCCTCCGTACACGATTATTTTTTTTCATAAAAGATCACTCCTTTCTCTTTAATTTACTATTGCAAAAGAGGTTATAACACTTAAAATATCAACCTCTATAACAACCATATTAAGCTGCAATCACTGTTATTTCTATCCCTACTACACCATACTTTTCTATATCTTCTCTGGAATAGTACAAAAACATATCATCCGGATTTGCTGTTTCATCTTCAGTGTAACCGATTGATATCTTACTATGATGCTTGTATAGTTCGGCAAAATCCGAGTATTTGTATATGTTCATAACCTTACAGGACATCTTCTCCTGTGTGGTTGTATTGGTAAACTCAATAATATCGCCAACACTGATAATCGATCTTTTCTCATCATATAAGCGCATTTCGACGGTCTTCCACCCTTCCTTGATCGCCTGGAAAGAGTCATCCCATAAGTTCATATAATGTGTCATACTTACCACCATTTCTTTTATTCAGAAGCCAGTGTTAGTATCATATCAGGAAGTATAACATTTCTGCCAAAATCATACTGCGCTTGCTGCTCCGATGTACGTCCCACCAAAGCAGCTCCCGAAGCCGAGTTATCGGATACCACAAGTAGTGCTATTCCCGGAAGTTCGAATAGATCTGTCATCAGGTAAAATGAACTCGTCTCCATCTCGATAAGATCCGTGTCAAAAGCCTTAATCTCATCCAAATGTGTATATTCCATGGCAATCGAAGGCGTGCAGAAAACACTGGCCCTTCTGATATCGTACCCCTTCATTTTTCCAACTTTAATAACATGTTCTACGTACTGTTCATCAGGAAGAACCTTTGTAAAAAGCATGTTGTCACGAATAGAGTCCTTCATAAGATATGCGTCCGCATAACTTCCCGATATAGAATATGACGGAGTGCAGACATCTCCCAAATGAATACTTTTCTTTAGTCCTCCTACGGCACCAATGAAAATCATACGCTTAAAAGACAATTCTGCACAGAGCGACAAATGATCTATCAAATTACCCGCGGAGGATCCGATCTTAATCCACGCAATCTTTAAACCATCTTTTTCTACAAGATAACCTGCAATATACGCGCCGTCTTTGAGCACGGTAACCGTACAATTTTCTTCCATATGCGGTTTATACGGAGAAAAACTAGGGGCAATTACAAGAGCATCATAAACAATGTCCTCACTAAGGCCAAATGTCTGTGCTGCCAAATGTTCCGAATTGTATTTATGAAAAGCTTCAACTATTCTTATTAAAGCATCCTTCATACTCTGATCCTCCAACTACCGGTTTTATTTGATCCATATCTTTCAATTACCTGTTTTTTCATAAGAGATGAGATTATTCTCTGGACGGTCTTTTCGGATTTTCCAATCCTTATAGCCATCTCAGCCTTGGAAATCCCCTCATTATTCTGAATTAAATTGAAAATGACCTGCTCCACCTCTGTAAGCTCCGCATTTATCTGGACATTTATCCGGACATTTGTCCTGATAAATTCGAAGAAGAATCCATATGCCTCTTTTCTATAATTCCACGTTACATTTTGCTGTTTGCAAAAATCATTTACACGTTGGAATCCGGTTCCTGATTTTTCAACATCTTTACTTCTGAACAAGATATCCAAAATAAGCCTATTTCTTTTATATGACGGGAGATTCCGTGATATAAAATCCAATGTCGTCAGA
>JAEEVO010000128.1 GCA_016290905.1 Lachnospiraceae bacterium
CGTCGCTCGGCGTCGGGGCGCAGAAACGCGAGCCGGACACCCTTGCGCAGTACCCGACGCTGCCTCTGCTCGCCGCGCGCGAACGCAGCCGGAAGGACACCGTCAGCGAAGAGATGCGCGTTCTTTACGTCGCGATGACCCGCGCGCGGGAACGGCTCATCCTCGTCGGTGCGTGCCGCAATCTCGACAGAACGATGGCGAAGTACCAGCCGAAGCTGTTGTCACCCGACGGACGCTTCACGGCGTTCGCCGCGCAAAGTGTCTCCAGCTACGCCGACTGGATTTTCCCCGCGCTGCTGCGGCACCCCGACGCGAAGATCCTGCGCGAAGCAGGGGGCTACGACCCCTCGATCGTGCTGCCCGCGTCGTCCCGCCTAAGCGTGTTCTGCGAAAGCTGGAAGCCCTCCGCGGCGCAAAAGGAAACGACCCCGCCGCCGCTGCCGCCCGACCCGGCGTGTCAGGCGCTGCTCAACGAATCCCTCTCGTGGCGCTACGCTTATGAGCCGCTGACGAAGCTCGTCAGCAAGCGCGCCGCCTCTGAGGTAGACAAAGCCTTCGTCGACCGTGACTACTTCGCGTCGAGCCGCCCCGCGTTTCTGACGGAGGGCGGACTGACCGCCGCGCAGCGCGGCACTGCGACCCATACGTTCATGCAGTACGCCGACTTTGCAAAGGCGCAGAGCGACGTCGACGCCGAGATCGCTCGGCTGTGCGACAAGGGCGTCATCTCGGCGCAGGAGGAGAAGGCGATCAACCGCCGCGCCGTCGCCCGATTCTTCCAAAGCGAGCTGTACGAAAGAATGCGGCAAAGCCCGCTCATCATGCGTGAAAAGAAGTTCACCGTCGCGCTGCCGGTGCAGGCGCTCTATCCCGAAATGGCAGATTACCCGGACGAGAACGTCCTGATCCAGGGTATCGCGGACTGCGCGTTTTTGGAAAACGGCGCGCTTGTCGTCGTCGATTACAAGACCGACCGGCTCGAAACCGACGCGCAGTTCATCGAAAAATACGCCGGGCAGGTGCGGCTGTACAAGTCGGCGCTGTCGCTGTGTACGGACTATCCCGTCCGCGAAACGGTGCTCTATTCGTTCCACCTCGATCGCGCGATTCCGGTTGACACCGGGTGAGCGATAAAGAAGAGAAACGTCTTGTGTCTGCCAGGGCAAAAGGCGTTTTTTGTGCTGCTTTGGCAGGAAAGGATTGTATAATGCACAGTATTGTGCTATAATTATCAGTAGGTTTAAGGCGATTTATCGGGACTTGAAGGAGATAATCATATTGAATGCATTTAACGAATATGTTCGTGAGGTTTTTTTCGCAGCCGGCAGTATTGTCATAAAATCCATGATGGGCGGATATCTTGTATACCTCAATGGTAAGCTGATAGGTGACATTTGCGATAATGAACTGTTTTTGAAGAGAACGCCGACATCGGACAGACTACTTGCAGATTCCGAGCTGCGTTACCCGTATGAAGGTTCAAAGACACTGATGCATGTATTCGATAGATTTGAAGATAAGGAGCTTATTCAGAAACTTCTGGATGGTATGTATACAGAACTTCCAGCGCCGAAGAAAAAGAAGTAGAGAAATAATGATTAGAATTGAGTTATTATCAGCAGAAAACTTTAATGTGGATTCATTGGACAATTATCCAAGAAAACAGGACGTAAAAAAAGTATATCGTAAACTCGATGGAGAATAATATGATTTTGGACATGATGCAAGTCTCGGCAATCTGTAGAGGCCGGGGAATTGGAAGGAAATTGTTTGCTGCAGGGAAGGAAGAAGCTCGAAAAGCCGGAGCAGAGGCTTTGTATATTTCTGCGTGCTCGTCTGAAGAAACGATTGCTTTTTATAAAGCTATGGGAGCTGAATTGACAGATTGTCCAATAAAAGAAATCGCAGAAGATGAACCGTATGATTTGCAATTGGTTTGTTATGTTTAAGTAACTGTATAAATGAGTAAGACAAAATCGACATTTGCAAGGGAGCGGAATTGTATGAATGAAGTGAACAAAACGCTGTACATCCCTTTGTATGGAAAATCAAAGGTGAGTCGGCAGGGTATTATTCTGAACGATCCCTACGCCGAAAAAATCTGGAAAGAGGAGGCATTCCCAATCCATGGGAAGTCAAAATCAAAATGGCTGGCGTACAACATGGCTATGAGAGCGCGTGTTTTCGATGACTGGACAGACGGTCTGCTGCAGAAAAACAAAAATGCATTGGTACTTCATATAGGATGCGGGCTTGACAGCAGGTATATGAGGATAAACAGCTCTTATTCAGAATGGATAGATTGCGACCTTCCTGATGTAATAGAGGTTCGGAAGAAGCACTTTAGGGAAGACGAAACATATCATATGAAGGCTTTGAATGCTTCCAGTCCTGAACAAATTGCATCGCTTCCGGATTGTGATACAGCCATCGTTGTTCTTGAGGGAATCAGCATGTATCTTACCAACAGCCAGGTGCACGGATTGTTACAGGCACTTGAAAAAAAGTATCAGATTCTTCATATCCTGATGGATGTGTATACTGAATTCGGCGTTAAGGCATCTAATTATAAAAACCCGGTCAAAGATGTTGGTGTAACAAGATTGTATGGGGTAAATGATATCGAGGGTATTATCTATGGCCTTAGGATTAGGTTTGTAAAAGAGCACAGTTTTACCCCTAGAGCTTTAGTTAATGAGCTTGCACCGATGGAAAGGTTGTTCTTTAAAATGCTGTTTACCGGAAAATTATACAGAAAGATTTACCGTCTGTATGAGCTTGAAGCATAAATTCTGGTTTTATGGGATTTTGACAAATTTGAATTTTGTCGGGATGAGAGCATAGCCTTTTATCTCGGAATATAACGAGAGCAGGGAAAAATATATATCAGATAGTGCTTATCAAATCTTTCTTGCTGCAGAAGAAGACGGAGATTATGTCGGGTTCCTATGCTTAAAGGAAACAGGTAAAGAAACTGTAGAACTGGCGGTAATGGGAGTGCAAAAGGAATATCACCGTCATGGACTTGGCAGGCAGCTTTTTAAAGAAGCCAAGAGAATCGCCAAGGGAAAAGGCTACTTATTCATGCAGGTAAAAACCGTTAAGATGGGTGTATATGAAGACTATGATATAACTAACAGGTTCTATCTGTCGTGCGGTTTTAAGGAATTCGAAGTGATAGGAGAACTCTGGGGAGAAGATAATCCCTGCCAGATATATGTGATGTCTTTGGTGTAGTGAATAATACTATTTTTGGAGAATAGAGTATGAAAAAATGGTATAACGAAGAATACGAATTCACGGTGGAAGTGACAGGTTTTCTGCATGGAGATCATACGGAGCGATACTGTCGTATTCAAAAACCGTAGTATGTCCCGATGGCTGCGTGATTTTTAAACTGACTGCGAAACCTTTGGGAAATGAGAATTTTCATAAGGGTGGATTCTGGGACTATCCTGACGAAACAATTTGATCATATAGAAATATCTTTGAATTAAACGTGCTACGAGAAATCTTGGTATTGGAGTATGGAAATGATTCGCAAAGCTGAGAAAAAAGATTTATCACGTATCGCAGAAATACAGATATTTAACTACCGCCTGTATTTCTATCCAATATTTCAAAGCGATGAATATTATTTTGCGGAATTACAGGTTCCGTCGCTCATGAAAAACTATGAAACTGAGCTTGACAGTTTGTATGTATATGATGACGGGGTTGTCAAAGGGTTTATAAAGATTGAAGGAACATATATAGCTCGGCTATTTGTTGAGCCCATCCTTCAAAATGCGTCTATAGGTACTCAGTTGCTGGAATATGCCGTGAATAAACACGAAGCTGATCATCTTTGGGCACTGGAAAGAAATACAAAGGCAATACGTTTCTATGAAAGAAATGGGTTTGACGTTACAGGAGAAAAGAAGCCGGAAGAAGGCACTACCGAATATCTTGTTCTTTTAAGGAAAAATATGAATGACGGAAAATAAAAGTTTTAACTTTGAATAAATCGTGATAAGGACGGTGACCAAAATGGCGTCGAGCAAGGAATACCTTGACTTTGTTTTAGAACAGCTCTCGGGGCTGGATGAGATTACTTATAAGGCGATGATGGGAGAATACATAATCTATTATCGTGGCAAAATTGTCGGTGGAATCTATGATGATCGTTTCCTTGTCAAGCCGATACAGTCAGCAAAATCTTTAATGCCGGAAGCAAACCTGGAACTTCCGTATGAGGGGGCAAAAGAAATGCTGATGGTAGATGATATCGACAACAGGGAGTTCCTTAGAACCTTGCTTGAGGCTATGTATGATGAATTGCCTGCGCCGAAGAAAAAGAAATAACTTTTAATATAAGAGACGAATGACAGACTCTACTTTCCGTAGGTTGTTATGAGGCTTCCGGCGAAATATCATTTGCTTATGAAAATGATATTACGGGAGGAAATAAAATGAATCAGTATATTACAGGCTCGACCATTAAGAAACTGCGGGAACAGAGGAATATGACACAGCTTCAGCTTGCCGAGATCCTGAGAGTGAGCGACAAGACTATTTCAAAATGGGAAACAGCGAAAGGATATCCGGATATCACGCTTTTGGAGCCGATAGCGGACGCATTTGGAATATCGGTGCCGGAGTTAATCTCAGGACATCAGATTAAAAATGCCAATGTGTCGGCGAATATGATGCGGTCAAAGTTTTATATCTGTCCTGTTTGTGGAAATGTAATCCACAGCATGGGTGAGACGGTTATTCTTTGTCACGGGATTCAGCTTTTGCCTGCAGAGGTAGAACATACAGATGAACATCATATGATCTTTATCGAGCGTGTGGAGGATGAGTATTTTGTCAGGATTGACCATGAAATGACCAAGATCCATTACGTTTCCTTCATTGCGGCGGTATCTTCAGATCGATGTCAGATGGTGAAACTTTACCCGGAAGGAG
>JAEEVO010000129.1 GCA_016290905.1 Lachnospiraceae bacterium
CCGGTATGGCCTACCATGTCGGGGTTAGCGAAGTTGCAGATGATAACGTCGTAGGAAGCCTCTCCGTTCTCATCCTTTTTTGTAATAGCCTCCGACAGTCTGTCGCATACAGTGTAAGCGCTCATTCTGGGCTTTTTATCGTATGTGGGCACGTACTTGGGAGAATCAACCAGGATTCTGTCCTCGCCCTCGTTGGGAGCCTCTACGCCGCCGTTAAAGAAGAATGTAACGTGAGCGTACTTCTCTGTCTCGGCGATACGAGCCTGACGCATTCCGCGAGCGGCAAGGAATTCGCCGAAGGTATTGGTCAGCTCAACCTTTTTGAAAGCAATGAGCTTGTTCGGGATCGTCACATCATACTCACTGAAGCATACATACTTAAGCGGGAAGAAGCCGTTCCTTCTCTCGAAGCCGTCAAAATCCTCGCAGCAGAGAGCTCTCGTGATCTGTCTGGCTCTGTCGGGTCTGAAATTAAAGAAGATAACGGAATCGTTGGGCTTGATCGTGGCAACGGGCTTGCCGTCCTTTTCTACTACGAAAGGAACAACGAACTCATCGGTAACGCCTGCGTCATAGGAAGCCTGGATGCCCTCTGTGGCGGACTTAGCCTTATTGCCTTCGCCGTAAACGAGCGCTGCATAGCCCTTTTCCACACGGTCCCAGTTCTTATCACGGTCCATTACATAGTAACGGCCCTGAACCGAAGCAACCTCGCCAACGCCGAGCTCTGCCATCTTTGCTTCGAGCTGTGCAACGTAATCCTTGCCCGATGCGGGAGGAGTGTCACGTCCGTCGAGGAAGCAGTGAACATATACCTTCTTAAGGCCGTTGCGCTTAGCGAGCTCTAAGAGGCCGTAGATATGTGTGATATGGCTGTGAACACCGCCGTCCGATACCAGACCGTACAGATGCAGGTCGGAATCATACTTTTTGCAGTTCTCAACTGCCTCGAGCAGCTCGGGATTCTTAAAGAAATCGCCGTCCTGGATTTCCTTGGTGATGCGGGTAAGGTCTTGATAAACGATACGTCCGGCACCCATGTTCAGGTGACCCACCTCGGAATTGCCCATCTGTCCGTCGGGAAGTCCGACAAACATACCCGAAGCATTGCCTCTCTTAAAGGGATATTCCTTCATAAGGCGGTCCATAACGGGAGTCTTTGCCAGAGCGACAGCATTGCCCTCTGTTTTGTCATTAAGGCCGTATCCGTCAAGTATCAGTAAAACTGTAGGCTTCTTTGCCATATATAAAATCCTCCGATCTGTAATAATACTGTTTTACAATGATCCCGTGAAAACGAAACCAAACCGCTAGTATTATAAGACCGAAGGATTTCAAAGTCAAGTTAGCAATGGCTTATTTATAACAGATCGGATTTAACTGATATGATCAGTCTTTTAACATAAAACTGATTTTCTCACGTATTCTGTTAAAATCTACACGGCACTGACCGTTCCAAATGTTAACAGGCACCTCGTCCTCAAATGAATACTCTTCGGGATCGGGTGACTTTTCAAAGAAATAAACAAGTACCTTTTGCTTGTCCGGTATAACGATCCAGTATTCCCTGACACCTGCTTTTTTATATTTTTTGAGCTTACGTACCATGTCATGGAACCAGCTGGACGGTGAAAGGATCTCGATGACCAGATCAGGTGCACCGACTACGCGGGGATATGTGATCTTATCACGGTCACATACTACAAATACATCAGGCTCAACGATAGTTTTATCATCGCAGTCCAGCTGAACATCCGCCGGTGCGATCATCGGAATACAGGGACCGCCGTTGGCATCGACATAATTCTCAAGTATAGTATGGATCAGGCCGCTGATACGCTGATGCATAAAAGAAGGGGATGACATATCATAAAAAACGCCGTCGAGCATTTCAACCCTGACATCGTCAGGAAGAGCCAGATAGTCGTCCAGAGTATGATCAAAATTCGATGACAGATCATAGGCGCTCGTGCCATCCGCCGAGTACCGCTCCGGTCTGTAAACGTCGGAATCCTCACGGACAAAGCTCGCATCGAAAACAGCACTTAATGCCTCGAGCGTACTGCGTCTGGGTGAATCTGTGAACTTGCCCAAAACCTTTTGTACCGTACTCAGCGGAACTCCGGACAAGGTAGAAATATCCTCGTACGAATAGCCGAACTCTCTCTTTCTTCGGTTCATCTCGTCAACGGTCAGAATATTCATATTGATATCTCCATATAATGCTGCAGGAAAACTACCCAAGAAATGTATCCATAATGTTGCCTTAATATATCCTTATTATAATCAAAAATAGTTTTGATGTCAAGAAATATCCATATAAATATCCATTAAACATCCATTGTTTAACCGTTGTTCCCGTTTGCTGCTTCCGGCTGCTGCATCCGACTATTAATCTGAGCCAATCGGGTCTACCTCCAGTTTATATCGATCTTTTCTTCCGTATCATTTGAATCAGGGTTGAAATTGATGAAATAGTCTGTGCCATACTCCGTATCGGTTCCGGGGATAGAATCATTAATAGTCTCTGCTTTCAGGATAGAATCGTAAGTCAGACTAAGGCCAACTGCCGCACATACCTCGTCAACCATTTCTTTCAGCTTTCCTGTACCTTTGTGGGAAACGATATTAAAACTGTATTTACATTCATAATCATCAGGTATGGCGATCTCAACAGAATCATAATCGTTGGAGTGGCAGATCATGACGCTTGCAGTTAACATACTGTCATTCTTATCATCTATATTTTTAAATGTAAATTTATACCTGTCGCCTATTTGATCAACAGGGAAAACACTGTACGGATCTTCCTGAACGACATGTGTTCTAAATTCAACAAAACCATGTGAAAAACTGTATGTCGCGCTCATATTTAAAGCTCTGAGTGTGCCGTCCTGCCATCCGTAGCAGTCCATATTGTATCGAGTCTTATAATCCTGTCCGATATCGTTCTTCTTCGGCCATGATCCCTTTTCAAGCGGATTAATAATAGATACCCCTGTAAATTCCGACATTTCGTCCCATGTTTCGAAGTCTTTATAGCAGAATCCGAACATGTGACTCGATGCCAATAACTGAAACTCATCCATGGTTTCTTTCCTTTTCCAGTCTTCCGAGATCAGGTCATATACATTTTGGGAAATACTAAGATCTGTTAATTCTTCATTTGAAAACTGAGCGGGATCAAAAATCTGATTATTCTCCACTGAATTTTCCTTCTTTACCGGGTTTGTCAGGAAGCAAACCGTAAGCAGTATGCATACAGCGGCAGCAGCTATAACGATCCAGAAAACCGGCTTTTTATAATTCATGACATTCTTTATCCTGGTCTTTACCGAAACCTCGCCAAATGCAACGGGACACGCGATGATATGCCTGCTTGTTATCGACATACTGGAATTCAGCAGAGCGATAGAATAAGACTGTCTCACATTCTCACCAAGTGTTGCTATAACCTTCTCGTCGCATGCACACTCGATATCGTTGCACAGCATGATATACGCGATCCAGAGAAAAGGATTGAACCAGTAGATGCTAAGCAGCAAAAATCCCATGAACTTCCAGATATGGTCACCGCGTTTTATATGAGACTCCTCATGCGCGAGAACATAGATTTTGTCTTCATCATTCAATGCAAAAGGTAGATAAATGCAGGGACGGATGATGCCGAGCACAAACGGATCGGGAATATGCTCACTCCGGAATACGCGTTGCTTTTCTGAATCATCCTCACACACGGCGGTCCTGAGCCTGATCTTCAGGAGAATGTAGCTGATGAGCGCATAACACATCATAATGATCATGCCTGCGATCCAGATGATTGAAAATAGTTTTATGCGCTCTCTCACAGTTTTTGTGGATCCGACAGTCCTATCTGAATTGACATCTTTTTCTCCGGAGACAAAAGCAGTTCCGGCTGATACATCATATGTATCTGACAAGTTCGCATCTGCATCTTGGATGCTCTGACCGTATATCTCACTAGCGATTTCACTTCCGTCATCCTGTTTAGGATTAAGACTATTTATAAATGCTATCCCGGTATGGAATCTCAGAGTATCGGAATCCAGCATGTCTACAGACAGTGTCTCCGCGCTCGGTATCAGGCTGAATCTGCTCTCAAAGCTGACCGGTATGATCAGACGCAGCGCAACCAGCCCCCACAGCACGCAGAATATCCACTTGGGTGCTTTTCTGAATACGAGACGCAGCACAATCACGGCCAATATAAGCCATATGGCAGTGATGCTGAGATTAACCACTTTTAAGAATATGTTTTCCATAGTGTTCCCTCATTTAAAATGATAAAACAATTTATCCGGGTTTATATTTTGACTGTTATTGTAAGACCTACGAAATACCGATGATATTCTTGATCTCGGCGATATCCTTCTCCGACAGCTTCTCTCTTTTCGCAAATGCAGCAATAAATGCAGGAACGGACCCCTCAAACGTTTTCTCCATCATTTCATCCATCTCAGCCGCCTGAACATCCTCCTTGCTCACGAGCGATCTCACGATCGAGCCCTCACTGGACAAAACCCCTCTTTCTCCCAATCTCTTAATAACCGTGTATGTCGTAGTCCTGCTCCATCCGAGCTTCTCCTTACATAACTTCGCAATATCGGCACAGCTGATCGGCTCATTCTCCCACATGATTAGACAAAAACGATATTCGCTCTCAAAAACCTTAGGTGTATCCATAGCTTTTCTCCTAAAAGACTTTATCTAATAATTCTCTAATACATTTCTTTAAAAAAATGTATGCGCTGAATGTCTAACCGATTAGACTAATTATAGTCTAACGCATTAGACATACCCTGTCAAGCCTTTATTTTTTTGCTTTCAGCATACTTTTCTACCAAGACTATTTCGCATATTGAGGTGCAGGCGCCGCAGAGAAAACTTCCGGGACCCGTTGAGGAC
>JAEEVO010000035.1 GCA_016290905.1 Lachnospiraceae bacterium
AGTGCTGACGCACCGGCTGCGGTATTACTCACTTATATCGGGATGTCCAAATTATCATCCTTCGATCATTATGGTCTTCTTATCGGGAACCGTCGGAGCTTCCTTCTTAGGAATATCAAGTTTAAGAACACCGTCCTCAAACTTAGCCTTGATATCCTCTTCGGTTATGCCCTTACCAACATAGAAGCTTCTCTGCATAGCACCTGAGTAACGCTCCTGTCTGATAAGTTTACCCTTCTTATCCTTCTCTTCCTTATCAACGCCCTTCGAAGCGGATATTGAAAGGTAACCGTTCTGCAGTTCAAGCTGTATCTCATCTTTCTTGAAGCCCGGCAGATCGATGGCTACTTCAAACTTGTCATCATGTTCCTTGACATCTGTCTTCATGACATGAGAAGCATGCTTTCCGTAAAGCTTCTTGTCAACGTCTCCAAACTCTTCGAATGCCGGAAAATCAAAATCCATAAAATCATCAAATAAGTTTTTGTTAAAAATACTAGGGTACAACATAGGTCATTCCTCCTTCACTCTAAACATTTAATATTGATATGTTATCAAGCAGGGGAGATAGGATCGGATTCCGGGGACTTCTTTCATCGTCCCCCTGGAATTATCTCTCTTTCCCTTGTTCTGGACACAGTATAGCACCAATTGTTAGCACTGTCAAGAGGTGAGTGCTAATCATTTTATTATTCAATTATAAAAATTTTATTAACTGCCGCTTGGTACCCCGAGCATTAGCGAAAGATCAAAAAAGCGAAACCAGATCGCTCTTTAAATACAGGCTGCCCTTGACATCGGTCTTTACCGGGGAAAGAGCACCTTTCCCTACCAAATAAGACATGTTCTGGCGGGAACATTCAAGATACCGGCATGCCTCAGAAGTATCGAAAACGTTTTTTTGTACAAAGTTTATAAAGTCGCTTCTTTTTAAAGGAAGAGTGATCCCGGCTTCATGCAGCTTTGCCGCCGGGATGTCTATCGAATCATTAAAGGTCGCATAGTATCCCCCCGCACCGATAATGCCGGATTCCAAAAGAGGCCGGTTGTTCTTCAGTTTTTCGGCTCCGTCTATCAATACCAGTTTCTCGAGACCGATCTTTCTTACTGTGTCATCGGCAAAAAAGGCTAAAACGGAATCGTCGGATATTAAAATATCGGTCAGGTTCCCGGACATCCTTATCTTTACATATTCTGGGATAATCTCCGTCTTTTTTATTATCAGGCTGTCCTGCGAACATTTTCCTTCGGATATTTCCAGAAAACGTATCTCGTCATATTCTTTAAGCTTATGTGTTTTTAAGATTGACCCGATGTTCTGTCTGGTGGGCGGGATAAGGCGTTCCCTGACCCATGCAGTGCTTATATCTCTTGGGATCGTAAGGATGCCTTCTTTGACAAATGCCGTAAACATCAGCGGTGCGGTCCATTCATCCAGACCTTCCGCAAGCTCGGTTATAAATACCTTTTCGCGTTCGTAATAAAGAAGTGTTCCTACAGAGATTCCGTTTTCCTGATCATAAATATCAAAACATTTCATTATAAACTCTCCTGATCGTTCATAAATATTCTATAGCGCGTGTATATCATATCCCACATTTTATCTATAAAGATCTTGGACAGGACCCTGTCTAAATCCTTAAAGATTATTTCCTTGTCCGATTCTTTAAGTTCGTTTTTAAATATCCCTGTTTTATCTTTTATCAGAGACAGATTCTCATAACATGAAAAACCACCTATGAAATTCTGACACTTCCGGTCTTCCAGGATATCAAAGTTTGTTGCTTCTTCATCGGAGGCACAGGAAAACAGCAGGGACAATCCGTGATCGAACAATGGAGCGGGTTTTAATGTATGAGCCCGTGAATTCCGAAGGATTTCGATATTCGCACCATGCCTGTCCCTGTTCAATATGATATAATCGACAGCTATCATCCGGTCAACATAGGCCTGCCAACCGTATCTTTTGCAAAAATCGTAATGCGACTCGCCTTTTTCGGTATTTACCATATAAAAACCGTCAAGTGCTGTTTTGCTGTCTCCTTTTATCTTAAAATCCTCAGAGCAGCTTAAGAAAGTACTGTATACCCGTCCTTCTATCTCAACATCTGCGTTTATCAGATCGTAATGAATGTGGTCAACGCCCAGAATGTTTAGCAGACGGTCGACTATCAGCTCGTTCACGCATTCATGACCAATGGTTCCCTTCGTCATATCAAAGTTAGACATTTTATAGTATTTTTTTATCCCGCCCAGAACAGATTCCGATTTAAGGAATGTTCCGGCTGTTCCGCTTGAGTTACGTATATGAGCCCACTTCAAGTAGGTCAGATCCTGTTTATCCAAAAACACTTGCGATGCCATTGCCGTTCACCTCCGTATATTTGACGCACGTCAAATGTATATTGTATATAATAACATAATATTTGACGTGCGTCAAATATTATGTTATTATGTTGCCGTAACATATGAGTGCGTAAACACCGCTGAATAATAAGTCAGGATCCCGTCCTGAGGCAGAAAGCTCAGGGTGGGATTTTTGTGTTGTAAATCCCATCGCTTTTTGCTATAATCAAGACAGAATATATTTTTGTGATGCGAAAGGAGATCATATGAAACTTAAAAAGATCATTACGGGATTATTCCTGTGTGCCATCGCGGTGATCGCGGCAGGCGGTATTTATACGAACGCTGCATCAAAGAAGGTAACTGTTTATATGGAGTCAACTGTTACGACTCACAGCGGTGAGTATATTTATGTACTGACTTCGATAAAAAAGAAGAATGTGGCTTCGATAGAGTATAAGGCAGGAAGCATAAAGAAGACAGCCGACAAGTATTGGAAGGATGCCGAAGATATTACATTCTATACCGATGACGAAACCGGTAAGACCAAGGCCGGGTTCAGGGTTTATGAGAATGGTACATATTCCGTAAGGGTTACCGCAAAGTCCGGAAAGAAATATGTCAAGCGCATTAAGATTAATAATATCGAGCCTTGCAGCGATAGAAGCATTCTGGATGCAAGGATAAAAGAGTTCAGCGGACCCGATAAAAAAGGCGAGTATACCATAACCGTGGATTATTACGGTTTGGTTACGGTTGAGGCTTCCAAGGTACTCGGAAGAAATCTGGGAGATAAGGTCAGGATCGGAGACAGGGGTATTGCAAAGATAGTTGAAATCTTAGGAGAGGATTCCGACCATGAATATACGGTACAGCAGACCAAGGTGCAGGCAACTTCGTGCGTAGTGCTTATACCCGATGATCCGAAGAGTTTTTACGGTATAAAGAGTGAAGATGACGATATTTATTATTCATATAACGGATACAGATTCGGTCTCTTTATGTCCTACAGCGGTGACGTCTTTGTTGCATGTCAGGCATATGATGAGCCCGAGGAATACAGAGATGAGCTTTATGATAAGGTATACAGTAATGTGAAGCTTAAGGTAAATGATAAAACTGTCATTCGCCCGGCATATACAGAGTGGAGCAAGTACGGCATGAAGACTGTGACATTATCCGTATCCGAATATCTTGCGCTCCGAAATAACAGGGAGCTGCAGGAAGAAAAGGGCATCTATGTTTATGAGGGCGTTGGCGTATGGATCTATGAGAGTTATGATAAAAAGACCGGTGAGTTTACAGACTATGTAAGTGAGATAGTTGAGATATATACACCGTGATCTTTACAGAAGAAGGTTCTTTATTACCGAGGAAACTCTGAAGGTGATTTTGAGGTAATATTGACTTGAAAGTCAGAGTACGGGGAGACAGTCTTTTAACAGGGCTGTCTCTTTTTTCGTGATAAACTCTCTTGTAAACTGAGAGCTGAGCGAACGGAAATAACCATCTTTATTTTGCTGATGTAAATACTTGACATGGGAAGAAAAATTTAAGATAATGTAAAACAGTAAAGCAATAAAACGGTACAACAATAAATTTTTTATAGCAGCAGAAGGTTTGTTATTATAGGAAGGGGTTTGGAAATGAGTAGTTTTGATTCTTTTGGAGGAACTTCATCAAATGATGAGTTTTGTCCGAACTGTGGAGCGATTAAGGTCTTCAGTGCTTTGGTATGTCCTTCGTGCGGCGTGAATTATGATGAAGCCTTTAGGAAGAAAAAAAGCGCAGAGGGGAATGCACAGGAGGAGATAGTAGGCAGGCGTTTTGAAGAAAAGCCGCAGATAAAAGATACCGCAAAACAGGAAAACGCCGAAGATGTCAAGAAGCCCGATCCTGACGACCCTATCGCAAAGAAGCTTGCGGAGATCACAAGGCAGAACAGCGGTATGATGGTTGGGGAACGCAGATACCGCATTGACACTCCGTCGGATGCGTCAAAGAAGCCGGAAGACGGTTCGGGAGACGGTACTTCTTTGGGTAATCCCGCAGGGCCTTCGGGCAGGAGTGTTTACGATCAGGCAAACAATACCTATGGCAACGGAAATATTTCCTACGGGGCAAGCCGTTACGGCGGGTCGGTATGGCAGAGCGGAACGTCGCCGGCTACAGACCATACTCCGATAGGGACGTCTGCAAAGACATACAGTAACGAAGTCAGCAATAAGTATGATGAGTACAGGTCGGATATGAATAATCCGGCGTCCTCCTCACAATATGCTTCGCCTTACAGCAGGGGCGCTTTCGATCAGGTGCCGGAAAAGAAGCCGAGCACTTTGAAAAAGATACTTCCCCTGGCGATAATCCTTGTTCTTGTTGGTATAGGAACAGGAGTATTCCTTTGGTTAAGGGGACTGAACACCAATGAAAACGGTATTGAGTATACTAAGGGAGAGTGGAATGATTCCGCAAGGAAATACACAAATGAGTGGGCGGACTTAAACATTGATTTCTCATCTCTCGGGGATAAGTATTACGCAAATATGGCTCTTTCCAACCTTCTTACCGAGGAGGAGAGGGAAAAATTCGATATCCCGCTTTCTTATGAAAATTCAACAAGCCAAATAGGAGTTACAATCATAACTTATAAGGACGGTATTTTCCCGATTAAGGAAAGCAGTCTCTTTACGGATGAAGTGGGAACTGTTACCGGTATGGGGAGAAGCATAACCTACAAGGAAGAGCCGGATGCCCTTTTGGGAAATCATACCTATAAGTGCAGATCCATGGAAGTGAAATCAAATAAAGTAAGCTATAAGTATTATTATTTCGCAAGAGTCATTGGAAACAGGGCGGTATATGTCATGGCTTACTACAGCGATACCGAAGCAGATAAGCTGGGCCTTATTAAGGGACTGTTTAAATAAACATAAGATTATGAGCATTTCAGTAAGCAAATCTCAGTTTATCATCCGGAGCGTCTTCAGTTTGTCATCCGAAGCGTCCTCGGTTTGTCATCCTGAGCGTCAGCGAAGGATCTTATCATAAAATGTAGCGGGGTGGGTATGAAATACAGGATCCTTACGGCAGAAGAATACGAAAAACATAAGTATATCCTTCCGGCTACCGGGAGGCGCTTCTGGCTGGACAAAGCCGATATAAGGGAGAAATTCTGCAGCTTTGTAAATGAGGACGGGATGATCGACAGGTTCGGA
This sequence comes from Lachnospiraceae bacterium, assembly GCA_016290905.1. GTDB lineage: Bacteria > Bacillota > Clostridia > Lachnospirales > Lachnospiraceae > RUG11977. The sequence continues at coordinate 5,562 of JAEEVO010000035.1, forward strand.
ACCATCTGCTCGGACAGCAGCATATGGCTGCGTCCCGTCATAGAATACGAGCCGGGAGAGGAGAGGGAAGCCCTGTTCGAAGAGGGACAGGGTGTACATCTTCACGGCATGATGTGGACTGCTGTTTCAGAGGATATCCTTGTATGCGACCGATGTGTTGAAACCCTGAAGTTTGATGATACTTGCAATGATTTTGAGAAGTCATATCTGAAATATGCCCTGTATCAGTATTTTAAAAAGATTGTTTCAAAAGAGAAGGCAGGCCTGCCGGTTACGCAAGAAGAGAGCGGGCAGGACATTGCCGTGAACATAAGTTTCCCGAAGATAGTATTTGCAAATTTTCTTTTTTTGGTCATAGCCGTTGTCGTGGGTATCATGTGCGTGCTTTCGTACAGTCCCTTTTCCCTTATAATATTTGTCATAGCGGAGCTTATCATGACGGCTCTTGCATGCTATTACAATATTGGCAAGATAAAGGACGCTGTAAAGCTGTCCCGCCGTAACGAAAAAAAGGATGCGCCGGCAGCGCAGCAGACAGCTGTTTTGACGGAGAACCCCGCCCTGACGGATGCTGCGTCCGATCTAAAGCTTGATACCTTGGGAATAGAGGATGCCGGGATCCTTGAAAAGACCGCGACGATCAACGGGCTTTTTGACGCTATAAAAAAGACGGGGAATACCATGGCGGGTTCGAAGGTAAAGTTTTTCTATCTGCCCGAGACCCAGAAGACGCTTGAGCTGTACAGGAGTCTTTCGGAAAACGATATAGATACGCCAAACAGCAGGGAGTGCATGGGTATCATACGGGATAATCTGGACAAGACCATAAAGCTTTTACGGATGGATTACGATAGCGCCATATCGGGGCAGCTGCTTGAGACAAAGCTTTCCGGACAGGTTTTCGGAAAGATGCTGGATAATGCCGAACAGCTCGAGAACACAAAGCTTTTTACGGAGATCCCCGGTAGTGAAACGGGAAATGAGGAGAAGGTTTTATAGGATAAAACCGAAGCGCGGAGAGGGTAATGGAACAGGACGAAAAGAAGAGTAAGAAAAAAATGGTGATCAGGATAGTTATCCTGGTCGTATTTTTAGGCCTGGTGGCACTGTGGTTCATACTTTCGGGAGAGACTTATAAGTATGACAAGCTTATAACCGGAAGGCAGGAGGCTTATGACGTGATAAACGCCGCCGTAAGCGAGGGGTACGGCGAGATTTATTTCGAGACAACGGAAAGACCGAATAATGAGTATCTGGATCTTCTGAAAATAATGAAGGATGCCGTAGCCGACGGCAGCTATGCGGGCTGTGAGCTCTATGCCTTAAGGTATGAATATTCACCTGGTAAAACCGGGTATAATGTGCATGTTCACTTAAGCGATCCGTCAAAGTTTGCGAGCTTCATGACGGAATGGCGTGTAAAACAGATAGCTTCCAAGTTCAAGGATTTAAGCGATTACGAAAAGATAAAGGGCGTACATGATTATATCGTGCTCCTTAACAGATACGTAGCTTTTGAGGGAGGGGCCTACAGCACACTTTATAAGGGCAGGTCGTCCTGCAGCGGCTATGCGTTCAGCTTCTATGCGATAATGAGGGAGCTCGGGATCCCGGTAACCCTGGAGATAGGCGGTAACCACGCATGGAACAGGGTACAGCTCGACGGAGAGTGGTACAATATTGATGTTACATGGGATGATAACGGCGTTGATGAGGTAAGCTACGCTTATTTCTTAAAATCGGATGCCGACTTTAGGGGCCATCATCACGGAGGAGCTACGGCTTCCGTTTCCGCTCCGGTAAAGGGGAAATCTGCTGAAGAATACTATGATATGGTCCCCAATTACATGCTTATTTTTGAGATTATTATCATAGCGCTGTTTGTACTGCCTGTTGCGATACTTGGATTCTTTCTTTATAAGAAAAGAAAGAAGGAAGTTCATGTGGAGAAGGGGCAGGTCATGATCGCGGGAACATGGTCTTATCTCATGCCGCAGCAGTTGGGAGAAAGATATGAGATAATCAGGAAATTCGGCAATAATCCCACGAAGAAAGATATCTGGGGACTTGAGGACGGGAAATTCTTCAGGGAGTCGGAGAATGAACAGGAAAATAAAAAAGAGAGGGTCGAAGTACCCCCTCAGGTGTTTTTTGATGAACTTGATTTTATTATAACGGTCAGCCGGGGAAATAACTCAAGAGCGCTTTGCGATGCCCTGATGGATATAAGGGGCAGGCTTCAGGCAGAGGGCTAGATCAACGCTTACCGTCGTGACCGCCGGGTGATATGGGATCATCCGTGGAAGGTCTCGTCAATAAGAAGAGCAAGCATGGCAAACAGCAGGTCTTCGGAATCATCCTCATAAGAAATGTCATAGGTATCCTTCATAGAGACAATCTTCTTTTTGACGGTGCCTGTGACTTTTTTATCTTTATTTTTTATCGTAAATTCGGTAAGGTTGCTGTTTCCGATTATTTCAAGCCCCTTCTGCTCGTAAATGAGCTTGTTGACGCCGGGAGTCTCGTTGTATACGACCTCGCCCCCGTCGGTGTCGCCGAAGGTGAGCTTATATATACGGGGAGCGGTGGAGCTTGTAACCTCAGCAAAGGCAACAACTCCTTTTTCGGTAAATATGTCATAGACAGGCTTTGCTGTAAGAAGCTTACGTCTCTTGATAAAATACTTCAGCTCCTCGTTTACATAGAGTTCATAGCTTTCCTTAAGGGCTAAGGCTTTTTGTATCATGACCATCTGTCCCATGATGCACCTCCTGTGTATTTGTCACGGAATGTTTCGTTATAAAGAAAAAACGACCTGTTACTAGGTCGTTTTGACAGGGGCAGTAGGATTTGAACCCACGACCTGCGGTTTTGGAGACCGTTATTCTACCAGCTGAACTATACCCCTTTGTTGCGTACTTGAAGATAATACTACAAAAAATACGCATTGTCAACAAGTTTTTTTAGTATTACTGAAGATAGTACTCTGCTATGGTAGCATTCTCGTCACCGTATACAAGCTTTGCAAACTCTTTCTCTGCCTTGCTGAGGGTAGCAGCGTCACATTTGACGTTGAAAAGCTTGGAAAGACCGATAAGTATATGAGGAGAAACTGCAAGACCCCACTTTTCGTCATCATTGACGAATTTCTTCTGGCTGAGGCAGGAAGGTGAAAGCGGGATAACCTTTCCGGATGCTTCGTCGGTGCAGAATATGTTGATAAAACCGTTGTCGGCTTTGTTGAATGCGATCGCATAAGACTCGGTGTCGATGGGCTGGCCCTGTTCGTCGGTTATGCTTACGAAGCTTTCGTCCGAGAAGTCGAGGGACATCTCTTTCTCGAAGAAAATGCCGTTGTTGTTATTGAATTTAATGATCTCAACCAGTTTGTCAATGCTTCCCTGATCAAGAACGGAACCTATGGGAGTCTCATCACGGCTCTGTAAGAAGCTTATGAGTGTATCTATTTCGTTTTGTGTAAGAAGAGTTTTGCTTTCGTTCATAATCGTATCCTCCGACAAGTTGTTGAAATCTTACTTACTATATAGTATACAATTCCAAATTAAAAGTGTCAAGTTAAACTGTGCATATTTCTTGCGAATTCTTAAAACAAAATAAAATGCTTGATATTTTTAACGGTTGATTGTATAATAGAAGAGATTTTCGGTGTTAATTGAAAAAAGAAACGGAGTACATAGTGTTTAAGATAATAAAACAGGACGGAAGAGCCAAAAGAGGTGAGTTTGTCACCGTACACGGGACTGTACAGACGCCTGTCTTTATGAATGTCGGGACCGCAGCTGCCATTAAGGGCGCGGTTTCCACGGAGGATCTTAAGGAGATAGGCACACAGGTTGAGCTTTCCAACACCTATCATCTTCATATCAGACCCGGCGACGAAGTCATAAAGAAGCTGGGAGGACTTCACAGGTTCATGAACTGGGACAGGCCGATCCTTACGGATTCGGGCGGCTTTCAGGTTTTTTCCCTGGCATCCCTTCGCAAGATCAAAGAAGAGGGCGTATCCTTCAATTCCCATGTGGATGGGAGAAAGATCTTCATGGGACCTGAAGAGAGCATGCAGATACAGTCCAATCTTGCTTCAACGATAGCAATGGCATTTGATGAATGCCCTTCAAGCGTTGCCGAGAAAGAGTACATAAAAAAGTCGGTTGACAGGACGACCAGATGGCTTGCCAGATGCAAGGCAAAGCTTGATGAGCTTAACCGCATGGATGATACGATAAATAAGGCGCAGATGCTCTTCGGTATCAATCAGGGCGGTATATATGAGGATATAAGGATAGAGCATGCAAAGAGGATAAGCGAGTTTGATCTTCCGGGGTACGCTGTCGGAGGACTTGCCGTAGGCGAGGAGCATTCGGAGATGTACAGGATCCTGGATGCCGTTGTTCCGGAGCTGCCGCACGATAAGCCCGTATATCTCATGGGAGTCGGTACTCCCGAGAATATCCTGGAGGGCGTTGAGCGCGGCGTGGATTTCTTTGACTGTGTATATCCCACAAGAAACGGAAGACACGGGCATGCTTATACTTCCGGGGGAAAGATAAATCTTCTCAATGCAAAATTTGAGTGTGATGACAGACCCATAGACGAGAGCTGCTCCTGTCCGGTATGCAGGAATCATTCCAGAGCATATATCAGGCATCTGCTTAAAGCAGGAGAGATGCTCGGGATGAGATTCATGGTGACACATAATCTTTACTTCTACAATAAGCTGATGGAGGAGATCCGTTCGGCCATCGAAGAAGGAAGATATGCAAGTTATAAAAAAGAAAAGCTGGAAGGCTTTTCACAAGCAAAAGAAAAAGGAGAAACAATATGCTGACATTTTTAAACATTTTTCTGACAGATACCGCATCCAGCGGGAATGCTACAGGCTCATCGTGGGCTACCTATGCACCGATCATTTATCTTGTTATCATCGGTCTGGTATTTTATTTCGTTATCTTAAGACCTCAGAAGAAACAGCAAAAGCAGATGGATGCGATGATCTCCGCAATAGAGATAGGAGACAGCGTTCTTACTACCAGCGGTTTCTACGGAGTTGTCATCGATGTTATGGATGAGGTTATCATCGTAGAGTTCGGAAGCAACAAGAACTGCCGTATCCCTATGAAGAAAACTGCCATCACAGAGGTTGAAAAGCCTCAATCCGGCGAGAGCAAGAGCGAATAATTATTCGTTATAACGAATTCAAAACGCATAAATTGGTATATAAAATTCCCATAACCGGACAAAAAGTGCAAAAATATTAAATTATACTTCCTTTTTTGCAAAAATTGTTGTATAATGGTTGAACAGTAGCGTGCAGGGAGGTATGTTATGGTCAATCAATTGTTCGGGAATTATCTGGTACAGGCAGGGATGCTTACTTCCGATCAGCTTGAAAGAGCTTTCGAAACCCAAAATAAGGTAAGAGTTAAACTCGGACTTATAGCTGTAACGGAGAAATTAATGACTTTAGAGCAGTCTGAAGAAGTTAACAAGCTTCAGGCTGTCATGGATAAGAGATTCGGAGATATTGCGATAGAGAAGGGATACCTTTCGTCAGAACAGGTTAGCCGCCTTCTCGGTCTTCAGGGAAATCAGTATCTCACCTTTGCGCAGGCTGTTACCGACAACGGTTTCATGACACTTAAAGAGTTTGAAAATGCATTTTCCGAATATCAGAGGAAACTGTCCTTTACATCCACCGATATGGATGCTTTGAAATCCGGAGATTCTGACAGGATAGTTCCGCTGTTCCTCCCTTCCGGATGCGACGGGCTGCAGGTTGAACAGGTCCTTGTGGCGGTACGTACATTGCTTCGTCTGATTGACAGTGACGCATATATCGGAAGCGCATCAAGGATTTCCTCTGTAACGGCAAAGGGTTCGGCGCTGCAGTGTCTTAAGGGAGACAGGAGCATATCGCTTGCTGTTGTTGGGGATAAGGATGCTATTCTTAGCCTGGCGGGCGTTTTTGCACGCGAAGAGTTTGATAGTATTGATGAGGATTCGTTGGATTCCGTTGCTGAATTCATAAACTGCGTAAACGGTCTGTTTGCGACCGGTGTTGCTTCAAAGGTTAATCTGGATATGCTTCCGCCTGTTTTTAAAGAAGAAGAGGTTACCTTAACGGGAGATAACATCCTGCAGCTCCCGGTATTTATCAACGGTAAGGAACTGCAGATACTCTCTACGATTGACGGCGTTATAGAAGCTTAAGAAAGCAGAGGTGAGCTATGAGCAGAATATTGATAGTAGATGACTCGAGAACATCAAGAAAGATCCTGCGCAATATCCTTGAGGCTGCAGGTCATACCATTGCCGGAGAGGCCATGGACGGTCAGGACGGGATAAACAAATATAAGGCTCTCAGCCCTGATATTGTAACGCTGGACATTACCATGCCGATAATGGACGGACTGGAGGCGTTAAAGAGGATAAGGACCGAGGATCCCGAAGCAAGGATCATCATGGTCACGGCAGCCGGGCAGCAGAACAAGATGATCGACGCGATCAAGCTCGGTGCGTCCGAGTTTGTTACGAAGCCTTTTGAGTCCGATGAGATATTAAAGATGGTCAATAAACTTGAATAAAGCATACGGCAAAGACTATAAATAAAGGTATTGGGGAAATGTCAGTGGGTTTATGCTCACTGACGTTTTTTGTAAGATGACCCATCGTATCGGGTAGGAGGCAGCCGGCTCGATTAAGGAAAGGAGAAAAAGAATGAATATTTCCGCAGCATTGAAGCTTAAAGGAGCATGGGAGCAGTTTACGAGGGAGCATCCGAAGTTCCCTCTGTTCCTTGATGCGGTACAGAGAAAGGGCATAGAGGAGGGGACTGTTGTCGGCATTTCCTTTACTGATCCCGAGGGAAAGATGATTGAGACCAATATAAAGGTTACGGCTTCGGATCTGGAGCTTTTTGAGATACTTAAAGGTTTGAAATAACGGGCTTAGATCATGGTTGAGAAGGTCATAGAGTTTTTTAATCTTAGAAAGATAATGAACAGCGGGCAGATTTTCCGCATGTATGAGGACGGCGAAGGTATTTTTACGGTCTATTCCTCGGACAGGAGACTTAAAGTAAAGGAAAAGGACGGGAAGATATTCTTTTACTGCTCTGAAGAAGAGTTTGAAAGCTGCTGGGAAGATTTCTTTGATCTAAAAAGAGATTACGGGAGCATTGTGCAGAGAGCGTATACGGAACCTTTAGGTAATGCTTTGCCCAAAGGGAGGGATTTCCTCAAAGCCGCATGTACATATGCCTCGGATATAAGGATATTAAACCAGAATGTCTGGGAGATGATGATATCCTTTATCATATCCCAGCAGAAGCAGATACCTTCCATAAGAAAATGTATAGAAGCGCTCTGTGAGAGATTTGGCACGAAGCATACGGAGATTAACGGGGAAGCGGCCGAAACATGGTACGGTTTTCCCGATGCAGGAGCAATAGCTTCGGCGGGTCCGGAGGGGCTTAAGGGGCTGTCTCTCGGATACAGGGAACGATATATCTATGAGACAGCTGTAAGATATCTCTCGGAAGGAAAGACTGAGAGCTTTTACAAAAATATGACATATGAGCAGGCGAGGAAATATCTCTGTACCTTCTCCGGCATAGGAGAGAAGGTGGCCGATTGCGTATGCCTTTTCGGCTGCGGATTCTCCGATGCGTTTCCGATAGATGTTCACATAAAGGAAGTTCTTTACAGGGAATTCTTTGATGAGAGCGGGAAGAGAGCGCCTTTCGACAGGATCCCCTATTCTGAGTATATGACAGTTATAGACAAAAGCTTTGCTCCGTTTTCGGGAGTCAAAGGGATTGTCCAGCAGTGGATATTCGCATACGAGCTTACGCTTAAGAGTAATAAAAGAAAATAAAAAATTTGTAAAAAATACTTACATTTCTCGTAATAATGTGCTATAATAGATATAATCGGTTTTTATGGTACGTGAATGGGACAGCTTTGAGGAAATGGAGGTACTAAATGTTTGATGTTGGCGAATTTGTTGTTTTCGGAAGTGACGGCGTGTGCCGGGTTGAGTCTGTAGGTTCGTTGGAGATGGAAGGCATTTCGAAGGAAAAGCTTTTCTATACTCTTGTGCCCGTTGGGCAAAGCGGAAACGGGAAGATATTTGCACCGGTTGATGGCAAAAAGGTCACCATCAGACGGATAGTGAACAAAGAAGAAGCCGACAGGCTTATTGATGAGATAAACGATATAGGAAAGCTTAACATAACGGATGAGAAAAAACGTGAGGAAAGATATAAGGAAGTAATCCATAACTGCGACTTAAGGGAGGTTGTACAGCTCATAAAAGAGATACATGCCCGCAAGGAGATGCGCGATGCCATCGGGAAAAAGATGACAGCCATGGATGAACGGTATTATATCATTGCTGAGAACTGCCTTTACAGCGAATTGAGCTTTCCGCTTAAAATGGAAAAATCGGAAATAAAGGATTATATATGCAGTAAGTGCGAGATTGTGGCAGTATCGTAAAAATGAGAAAATGAGAATCCGGTCATTTATGACCGGATATTTTTTTGGAGGTATCATGAACGTTATCTCATATCTTGAATGGAGAGGGGACATAAGCATTACCAGGCTTCCGCTGTGCGAGGCCGATTATGCGGTTTTGGGATGCTGTTCCTATTTCCCGTTTGATGGGATTGTTCCGGGAGATTTTGATTCGGTGCCCGTAAGCATGTGGTCGGCCGTAAACAGGATGAGGGAGCTTGAAAGTCTGGACGGGGACGGGAGATGCTATCATTATAAGGAAGATACTGAAATGACGGCCCAGCTTTTGGTAAGCCCCCGCTTTACCAGCCTTGATCTCATTGGGTTCCGAAATAAGATAGATGAGAGCAGGGTTGAACAGTTTTCCGCCCTGACCGTGCTTATGCCGGGCAAGCAGACGGTTGTGGTGTTCAGGGGAACGGACAGGACACTTACAGGCTGGAAGGAAGATTTCAACATGGTATATCTTGAGCATGTTCCTTCACAGGAGGATGCTCTTAAATACCTTGAAGAAGCGGCGGAACATACGACGGGCGACATATTCCTCTGCGGACATTCCAAGGGCGGAAATCTTGCAGTGTATTCGGCGGCGCATTGTTCGGAAAAGACAAGGATCAGGATAAAGGAGATAGTGAACCTGGACGGTCCGGGTTTTTCCAAGGAGGAACTTGAGAGCCCGGGTTTCCTTTCGATAAGGGACAGGGTACGTTCTTTTATCCCCCAGCAGTCGATAGTGGGGATGCTACTTGAGCATTCGGTCAACCGGTGTGTGATACACAGCAGTAAGGCAGCGTTCTGGCAGCACTCAATCTATTCGTGGGAGATACAACGCGGAGAGTTTATCCGTGAAACGAATATAAAGACCTTGAGCAGAAAACTTGATGAGACCATGAAGAACTGGCTTACATCCATGGACCGGGACACGCGAGGAAAGGTGATAGAGGGGTTCTGGAGCGTGGTTGAAGGCTCGGGCGCGGATAACACAGAGGATCTTTTTACGTTCAGATCGACCATGAACATTATGAAGAAAATGGGAAAGATCGATGATGAGACGAGAGAGATCATGCGGGGGACCGTCAAGCTTTTTATGAAAGCTTTTAAAAAGATGCAGACGGATAACCGTGAGCAGAAAAGAGAGAACCGGCGGAAGAAAAATGCTATTGACATTCAAGGTGGCAAGGTGTAGAATATCCATTCGGTTAGTTTGTTCCGTAGAATCGGAATTGTCTTAAACATAGTTGATCATTGGAGGAATTATGAAGAAGGGAACGTTTAAGGGTGGCGTACATCCTTATGAGGGTAAGGAATTATCGATGGATAAGCCTACGGTAAAGCTTCTTCCCGGCAAGGAACTGGTGTACCCGGTCTCGCAGCATATCGGCGCACCGTCAAAGCCCTGCGTAGCGGTGGGCGATCATGTTCTTATGGGACAGAAGATAGCTGAGGCAGGCGGTTTTGTATCTGTTCCGATCTCTGCATCGGTATCCGGTACCGTTAAAGAGATAAGGCCGACACTTACGGTATCGGGAAGCATGTGCGACGCGATCGTAATTGAGAACGATAATGAATACACGCCCGTTCCCGGACTTGGAGATAAAAGGGATTATACGAAGCTCTCAAAACAGGAGATCAGGGATATTGTAAAGGAGGCCGGCATTGTCGGCATGGGCGGCGCAGGTTTCCCTACCTTTATAAAGCTGACTCCCAAGGATGAGAATGCTATAGATTATATTATCATTAACGGTTCCGAATGTGAGCCGTATCTTACATCAGATTACAGGATGATGCTCGAAGAGGGTGAAAAGCTTGTCGACGGAGTCAGGATCATCCTTCGCCTTTTTGATAACGCACAGGGTGTCATAGCCATTGAGGATAATAAACCTAAGGCTATCGAGCACATAAGCGAGCTTGTAAAGGATGAGGAAAGGATCAGGGTTCAGGTTGTAAAGACCAAGTATCCCGAAGGCAGCGAGCGTCAGCTGATCAAGGCGGTTACAGGAAGGAAGATCAATTCTTCGATGCTTCCCGCAGACGCCGGCTGTATTGTCAACAATGTTGATACCGTCATTTCGATACATATGGCGGTTGCCGAGACGACCCCTCTTATGAGAAGGATAGTTACCGTTTCGGGTGACGCAGTTGTAAATCCCCAGAACTTTAATGTAAAGACAGGTACAAAATATGCGGAGATCCTTGAGGCTGCGGGCGGATTTAAGGATAAGCCCGAGAAGCTTATCTCCGGCGGTACGATGATGGGTATGGGACTGTTTGATACGAATATTCCCGTGACCAAAACTTCATCTGCGCTGCTTGGATTTTTAAAGGATCCGATGCTCCTTGTTCCCGAGGGTCCCTGCATCAGATGCGGAAGATGTGTTGAGGCATGTCCCGAAAACCTTATTCCTCAGATGCTGATGGAGGCAGCGGAGAGATTTGACGATGCTTCTTTTGAAGCGGTGAGCGGTATGGAATGTATGGAATGCGGATCTTGTACGTTTGTCTGCCCTGCCGGACGTAAGCTTACACAGAGCTTAAAACAGACAAGACGCAGTATCTTAGATAACAGGAAGAAAAAGTAAAGCAAAAATATTTAGGAGAATATCATGCGAGAGTTATATAATGTGTCCGCTTCTCCCCATGTAAGAAGCGGAGTCACGACACGCTCAATAATGAGGGATGTGGCTTTGGCGCTTATCCCTGCGAGTGCCGTAGGTGTTTATCAGTTTGGATTTTCGGCATTTCTTGTGCTTATAACGAGTATAGCCTCTGCAATGGCGGCAGAGTTCTTGTGGAAGAGATTTGTAGTTAAGAAAAAGACGCCGTATGAGTGCAGTGCACTTGTTACAGGACTGCTTCTCGGAATGAACCTTCCCGCATCGGTTCCGCTCTGGATCCCCGTTGTCGGCTCGGCTTTCGCCATCATCGTCGTGAAAGAGATGTTTGGAGGACTCGGACAGAACTTCATGAACCCGGCGCTCGGCGCCCGTTGTTTCCTGCTCATATGTTTCGCAGGAAGGATGACTGCGTTCGGAGTTGAAAAGGCTTCGTCGCATTTCATGACAGGCGCGGCTTCGATTGACGGACTTTCATCCGCTACGCCTCTTGCGGTCATAAAGAATCTTGAAGATACAAAACAGATATGTTCAAGCGTAAGCTTATCCGATATGTTCTTCGGAACTACGGGAGGAGTCATCGGTGAGACCAGTACTCTTGCGATACTTCTCGGAGCGATATATCTTCTTGCAAAGAAGATCATCTCTTTAAGGATTCCCGTTGCTTATATCCTTACATTTGCTGTATTCATGCTCATATTCGGCGGATACGGAGTAAGCGGAGACGGCTTCTACTATCTTGCATGTGAGCTTTGCGGCGGCGGACTGATGCTCGGTGCATGGTTCATGGCTACCGATTATGTTACCAGCCCGATCACAAAGGGAGGACAGATAGTCTTCGGTATCCTTCTCGGACTTCTTACCGGTATCATCAGGGTATGCGGAAATTCTTCGGAGGGTGTATCCTATGCGATCATCTTCTGCAATCTCCTGGTTCCTTTCATAGAGAAGGCCACCATGCCCAGAGCCTTCGGTGTTGTTAAAAAGAAAAAGGGAGGTGCTTCGAAATGAGTGAAGAGAAGAAAAAAGGTTCACTTATAAAGGACGCACTTGTCCTGTTTGCGATAACCCTTATCGCAGCCCTTGCGCTGGGAGCGGTTTACGAGATCACCAAAGATCCGATAGCCGAGTCTGAGGCAAAGGCAAAGACTGAGGCTGCAAAGGCCGTATTTGCTGAGATGAAGGAAACGGCAGATGCTCCGGCCGGTACCGTAGAGACGGCTCAAAAACTTGTGGAAGGCAATAACAAAAACAATGAATTTGACACTATAACCGTTGACGAAGTGCTTCAGGCACTTGATGAAAACGGCAAGAAGATCGGTGATATAATCACTGTCACATCCAAGAAGGGATATGGCGGAGCGATTACGGTTATCATGGGCGTTGCCGATGACGGAACCTTAAAGGGTATAGAATTTTTAAGCATCAGCGAAACTCCCGGTCTTGGAATGAAGGCTAAGGATGACGATACTTCAAATGACAATATCGAGAATCCGGTGGATTTCAAAGACCAGTTTAAGGGTGTTAAGCCTGACAGCTATAAGCTGACAAAGAGAAATATAAATATGACCGGAAAAACGGAGATCAACGCAATATCAAGTGCCACGATCACTACATCGGCCGTTACGAACATACTGAATGCAGGCCTTTTGGTTGCTGCATCGATAAATTAAGAAAAGGAGGGATTTCGGAATGAATAAATGTACGGAACGTCTGTATAACGGACTTGTTAAGGAAAATCCCACCCTTGTTTTAATGCTTGGTATGTGTCCTACGCTTGCGGTTACGACCTCTGCGATCAACGGACTCGGAATGGGTCTTTCAACTACGGCTGTTCTGGTCATGTCGAATCTTATGATCTCCGCGCTCAGGAAGATCATACCCGATAAAGTCAGGATGCCGGCATTTATCGTTATAGTTGCTTCTTTCGTTACCATCGTTGAGCTTTTGGTAAAGGGTTTCCTTCCCTCACTTAACGATTCACTTGGTATTTATATACCGCTTATCGTTGTTAACTGTATAATCTTAGGACGTGCCGAGGCTTATGCGAGCAAGAATCCCGTGCTTCCGTCCATCTTTGACGGTATCGGTATGGGACTCGGATTTACATGTTCACTTACCATGATCGGACTTATCCGTGAGATAATCGGTGCCGGAACAGCATTCGGAGCACAGATCCTTCCCGACGGATATGAGCCTTTCTCTATCTTTGTAATGGCTCCCGGAGCATTCTTCGTTCTTGCCATTCTTACTGCGATCCAGAACAAATTAAAGCTGAAGAGTGCAACAAACGGAGACGCACCCAAAGGAGCAGAGGTTCTTGCATGCGGTGGAAACTGCGCCGAGTGTGTAGGCGAGACCTGCGCAAAGAACAGGACTATCTTAGAGCAGAAGCGTGATGAGGCTGAGGCAAAGAAGGCTGACGCAAAGGCTTCCGCTGCAAAAGCTTTCCCTGAGAATGCGGATCCCAAAGCCAAGGAAGGAGGAGATAAGTCATGAAAGAAATGATCCTTCTTTTAGTAAGTACCGCATTGGTAAATAATGTAGTATTAAGCCAGTTCCTCGGTATTTGTCCCTTCCTCGGAGTATCAAAGAAGACAAAGACGGCTGTCGGCATGGGAAGTGCCGTAATATTCGTTGTTACCGTTGCTTCGGCTGTAGCAAGCCTTATCTATAACTTCATACTTGTTCCCACGGAACTTGAGTACATGAAGACCATTGTTTTCATAGCTGTCATAGCCGCACTTGTTCAGCTGGTCGAGATGATCTTGAAGAAGTTCATCCCTTCATTATATAAGGCGCTCGGTGTTTACCTGCCCCTTATAACAACCAACTGCTGTGTACTCGGTGTAGCACTGCTCAATGTTCAGAACAGCTACAACTTCCTTGAGAGCGTTATAAACGGTCTCGGTACAAGTATAGGTTTCTGTATCTCCATCGTTCTTATGTCAGGTATCCGTGAGAGAATAGAGGAGAATGACATACCCCATGTCCTTAAGGGTTCTCCCATACTTCTCATCACCGCAGGACTTATGGCTATAGCATTCTGCGGCTTCGCAGGGCTCATATGATGCTAAGGCTAAAAGTCAAAAAATAGAAAGGAATACTCACAACTATGTTTCTAACATTTAGTATAAACGGTGTTTTAATAGCAGGCGGAGTAGTCGGGGCTGTTGGTCTCATCATAGGGCTTCTGCTCGGGGTAGCCGCAAAAAAGTTTGCTGTTGAGACCGACGAAAGAGTGGGGAAGGTCAGAGAATGTCTTCCCGGAAGCAACTGCGGCGGTTGTGGTTTCGCGGGCTGTGATGCCTGTGCCGAGGCTATAGTAAAGGGAGATGCTCCCGTAAACGCATGTCCCGGCGGACGTCATGCCGAGATTGCCGGCATAATGGGAACGGATGCTGTCGAGTCCGTAAAGATGGCTGCATATGTACGCTGCAGCGGTACATGTGACAAAATAACCGTTAAATACCGTTATCAGGGTATTGCCGACTGCAAGAAGCTGGCACTTATCCCCGGTCATGGTGAGAAGGAATGTATTTACGGCTGTATGGGTTACGGCAGCTGTGTAAGGGCATGTCATTTTGATGCGATCCACATCGTTAACGGCATTGCATTTGTTGATACGGATAAATGTACGGGATGTGGTGTCTGCGTAAAGACCTGTCCCAACAATGTGATAGAGCTCAGGCCTGTGACATCGAAGTATGCGGTAGCCTGCAACTCCAAGGATAAGGGCAAGGATACAAGGGCATATTGTACAGCAGGCTGTATCGGATGCGGTATCTGTGCAAAGCAGTGCGAAAACGGTGCGATCACGGTTGAGAACAATCTGGCTCATATCGATTATGAAAAATGTACAGGCTGCGGAAAATGCGCAGAGAAGTGTCCGAGAAAGATAATTATAATGAGATAAATATTTTGAGGGAGGCTCCAAAAGCTTTCCTCTATTTTTTTATAAAAATATCGTTTTTTATGGAACCTCCGGTTTAAGTCCCTCGTCTAATTGTTGTAAAAGACAAAAATATGTGCTATAATTTCCAAAGATATAGGAAAGGAGACTATAAGTGCAAGCTTTATAAGGAGGTTTATATGAAGAAACGGATTTTGGCAGCAATGCTGGTTTTGGTACTTGCATTTTCCACATTGAACGGATTTACACCCGTAAATGCGGAAAAAGCGGATGACACACTTACCGAAGAGAAGATGAAAGAAGTACTGATCATCGTAAAAGGTAAGCTTGACATCGGTGATGAATATACCGAGTTTAATTATTATTACAGTGAAAACGCAGGAAAAGGAAGATACCAGTTCAACTGGAGAACTGAGGACGGTTCCGCTTATATCAGCGTCAGTGCCGATTCCACAGGCAGGATCTACAGCTTTTCAAGCAGTAACAATGAAAAAGCAGGTCAGCGCGAAGGAATGATCCCCACTTATATCGGCGAGGAGCTCATCCCTGAGGCAGAAAAGTGGATAGTGGGCGTAGAGCCGGAGTTACAGGGCAAGCTTAAATTAAACAGCTGCAGGTATACTTCATACAATAAAAACTATGTTATTTCTTTCATTCGTATCGAGAACGGTATCGATATGAGCGACAACAGTATATCGGTTACAATGGATGCATTTGACAAGAGCGTTCTGTCGTACAGGGTAAACTGGAACTTTGAAGTTGCAATCCCTAAGGTAGATCAGGTTATCGGAGAGGAAGCAGCAGCAGAAAAGGTCGGCGGAGCTGTTAAGATGGAGCTTAAGTACAGACTCACCCGTGATGCAGACGGAAATGACAAGGTATTCCTCGCTTATACGCCAGACAAGAGCTACATAGCTGTTGATGCCAAGAACGGCAAGGTTTATACGGAAAGAACCTACTGGGGCAGCGGCACGGATTTTGATGAAGGTTTTAATGATATGGAAGCCACGAAGGAAGCCGCAGACGCAGAGGAAAGCTATTCCTACGGTGACAGACAGGTAACCCTTAGTGATGCCGAGATAAAGAAGTTGGGTGATATTAAGGACATTCTCTCAAGCGAAGAAGCGATCAACCTTATCAAGAACAATAAGAGACTTTATGTTGACGGTAACCTTACGTCTTCAAATTGCAGGCTTTATACCGATAAAGACGATAACTATTACTGGAGAATCTATCTTTATGATGATACTCCCATAGATTATAACGATTACTCTTCGTATTACGATTATTACAGGGCAAGCTTATCAGCTTCACTGGATGCCAAGACAGGTAAGCTTATCTCGTTCTCGGCAGATACAAAGGATTATTATGCATATTCCAATGAGGGTGAGGATGTATTTAAGGCAAATTATACAAAGAAGCAGTGCCAGAAGCTGTTTGAGGAGTTCATAAAGGAAACCGATCCCGACAAGGCTGAATATACAAGGCTTTCAAACGTTTACGACCGTACCGTTACCCTTTACAATATTGAGACAAATAAGGATGTTTATCCTGTAGGCGGATATTCATTTACGTTTGGCAGACAGTATAAGAATATACCTTTTGATGCAAACTATGTTTCGGGAGCGGTTGAAGCCGTTACCGGAAAGATCACTTCATATAATACATATTGGACAGACGCAGAGATTCCCGAGCCTGAGAATATCATAGATGAAAGCGAGGCGTTTGCTTCATATATCAAGTGCGACGGTTTTGACCTTGTTTACGAGCTTGTTATGAAGTATGAGAATAAGAACAATTACTACGGATATGATAAGGACTATAAGGCACGTCTTGTTTACAGGACAGCGATTTCTCCCAATTATATCGACGCATTCACGGGAAAGCAGCTTACATGGAGCGGTGAGGAATATGTTCCCGCAGGTGTTTCGTATAAGTATACCGATATCAACGGCACAAAATATGAGCGTTCGATCAAGCTCCTGGCCGATATGGGTTACGGATTTGAAGGCGAGGAGTTTAAGCCCGACGCAAAGATAACCAATGAAGAGTTTATGAAGATCCTCGGCGCAAATTCATACGGCGGATACAGATATTACGAAGATTATGAAGATGAAGCCGATAATGAAGACGATGACGATATCGTAAACGACGATGAGACCACCGTTATCCGTCAGGAAGCAGCAAGACTTATAATTTCCTACCTTGGCGGTGAGAAGCTTGCAAAGATGGATATATACAAGACCGGTTATTCCGATGAGAGCAAGATCGACAAGGAGAATCTCGGTAGCGTGGCTCTTTGCAAGGGCTTGGGCATAATGGGCGCAAAGTCCGGAAATAAGTTTAAGCCCAACAGGGCCGTTACCCGTGGAGAGGCAGCGGAATTTGTCATAAGAATGCTTTCTGCAAACGGTATTTAATTATCCCAAAAAATTAAGGGGTGGGTAATCCATCCCTTTTTTTATGGTTGTAAAAAAATGCAGAATATGATATTATGATACAAAGGACAAAAGTCTTAAAGCCGTTCCGGTTTGCAGGATTGCCAAAGTTATATGAAACAGAGCGATCCTTATCATAAGCCGGACATAAACAGGATTTGGCCTCAGGGGAAAAGACCCGGGACGGTCCGGATATGACATTGAAAGGGAGATGCTTCTTATGAGCTTAAATGACACCGTCAGAGCGGACAGAATCCATATTGCATTCTTTGGCAGAAGGAATGCCGGAAAATCAAGTCTGGTCAATGCAGTAACAGATCAGGATATGGCTATAGTTTCGGCTGTAAAGGGCACTACGACCGATCCTGTTTATAAATCAATGGAGCTGCTTCCGCTGGGACCGGTGGTAATCATCGATACGCCCGGATATGATGATGAGGGCGAGCTCGGGGCTTTAAGAGTGCTCAGGACCGAACAGGTGATGAACAAGACCGATATAGGTATTCTTGTCATTGATATGTCGGCGGGGATAGCTCCCGAGGACTTAAAGATATATGAAAGGCTTAAGGCAAAGACCGTTCCGTTCATAGTTGTATTTAACAAATGTGACAGTGCGGCAGCTACGGTTGAGGAAATGACTGAGACCTTAAGCGCCAAAACCGGGGATGAAGGATTCAAATATATTTCAGTATCGGCGGTATCAAAAGAAAATATTTTTGAACTGAAGGAACTGATCGGGTCGGTAAAGCCAGATGTGTCGGAAAGGCGTCTTGTGGCGGATCTTATTTCTCCAAAGGATGTTCTGATCCTTGTTATGCCGCAGGACGAGGCTGCACCCAAGGGAAGGCTTATACTTCCGCAGGTACAGATGATAAGGGACATACTTGACGAGCATGCAATGGCATTTTCCGTACAGACAGGTGAGCTTGAAGCTGCTCTGGGCGAACTAAGGAACAGGCCGAAGCTTGTAATTACCGACAGTCAGGTATTTAAAGAGTGTGCAAAGATTGTTCCGGAGGATGTGGAGCTTACGTCCTTTTCCATCCTTCTTGCAAGATATAAAGGGTACCTTGACAGCGCTTTAAAAGGCATTGAAGCGATAAAGAAGCTGACGCCGTCCGACAGGGTGCTTATCGCCGAGGGCTGTACGCATCACAGGCAGTGCAATGATATCGGTACGGTAAAGATTCCGAGATGGCTTAAGGAAAAGCTGGGCTTTGAAGTAAACTTTGATACATGTTCGGGTTACGAATTCCCGGATGATCTTTCAGGATACAAGGCGGTCATCCACTGCGGAGGGTGTATGCTCAGCGAGAGGGAGATAGGTTATCGTATCAAATGTGCCGCCGATCAGGGGGTACCCGTAACAAATTACGGGATACTGATCGCCTATATCCAGGGTATACTGGACAGGTCTATAAAAATTTTTTCATAAAAAATCTATAGATTTTACAGAAATATGTCGATATAGTTATCGTAGTGTATAACAAAACAGAAGATATCCTCCACCTCTTAGCGTAGCGAAGGTGGGGGGAGATCTTCGTTTCAGGCGGGGTTCAAGCCCCGACTGAAATGAGATGCGGAGCATCGTTTTGT
>JAEEVO010000036.1 GCA_016290905.1 Lachnospiraceae bacterium
TCATCGATTACAGGGAGAAGAACGGCGGGTTTAAGAGCATCGAAGAGATCATGAAGGTAAAGGGTATAAAACAGGGCATATTCTCGAAACTAAAGGATCAGATATGTACCGGTTGATTCCGGGAGATCTGAAAGACTATAATTAGCCGGAAACGGTCCGCAGGGGGAAAAATGGCAGCGAAAATACTTATTGTCGATGATGAGGAACTTATTGTAAAAGGGATAAAGTTCAATCTTACACAGGATAAGATGGAGGTTGACTGTGCCTATGACGGTCAGCAGGCTATAGAGATGGCTAAGCAGACCCAGTATGACTGCGTTTTGCTTGACGTAATGCTACCTGTTTTTTCGGGTTATGAAGTTTGCCAGCGTATCAGAGAATTTTCAAATATGCCGATCATCATGCTTACCGCAAAGTCTGAAGACAGCGACAAGATCTTAGGACTTGAGTTCGGTGCCGATGATTATATAACAAAGCCTTTTAACATAATGGAGGTTAAGGCCAGGATAAAGGCCGTCATGAGAAGAAATTCCAACTCGGGCGGAGCAAAGGACAAGGACGGTGTGTTCACATACCGTAACCTCAAGATGGACAAGAGGAACAAGCTTGTGACCATTTCGGGAAAAAATATCAACTTAACCGCAAAGGAGTTTGATATCCTCGATCTCTTATTAAGTCATCCCAGCACTGTATACAGCAGGGAGGAGCTTTTAAAGCTCGTATGGGGAGAGGATTATCCCGGAGATGTCAGAACGGTTGATGTACATGTAAGAAGATTAAGGGAAAAGGTTGAGACCAATCCCAGTGATCCTGAGTATGTATTTACCAAGTGGGGAGCCGGATATTATTTCCATGATTAAGAAAGTTTCTAAACTATTTAAGAGCCTTAAGGTCATTACATTCCTGACAGATATCGTGATCTTCGGTCTGACAAGCGCGATCACGATACTGGTTGCGGTTTCCTTTGACAAGACAGATCTGATAGATCAGAAGGTCAAGGTTGTAAAGCAGTATTGCGCGGAGCTTTCAAGACGTTTAAACTCCAACGCATATCTTGTCAACAGCAGTGAGAATACAGGTATAACAAATGAAATGAGCATAATTGCGGATAACTATGACGGAAGGATCCTGATCATAGACTCTGCGCTTAGATGCATTTCCGATACGTACAATCTGGAAACAGATAAGACGTTTATTTCCACTGAAGTGATCAAGGCTCTTAAAAACAGTTACGGAGAGATCCGGAACAATTCCTCGGTAGAGATTTATTATCCCGTCGGTTCGGTTGAAAACGGGGATGACACTGAATTAAAAGGTGTAATAATGTTTTCTTTTTCAACGGAAAGCGAAGCGGACAGTGCCGAAAAGCTTGGCATTAACCTGCTGATACTGGCTATTCCGTGTCTTGTTTTTGTTATTATCATTGCTGTTTTCCACAGCAGATATATTTCCAAGCCCATTAAAAATATAACCGTTTCGCTTAACCATATAAGCGCGGGTTATGTCGATTCCAAGATCGAGATCAGGAATTTCCTTGAATTTGAGGAAATGACCGAAGCTTTCAATAACATGATCTCAAGGCTTAACAGCCTGGAAAATTCCCGTCAGGAATTTGTTTCAAATGTCTCCCATGAGCTAAAGACTCCGCTGACTTCGATAAAGATACTCGCGGATTCACTTGTAATGCAGCCGGATGCACCGCCTGAGGTATATCGTGAGTTCCTTGGCGACATCAATTCCGAGATAGACAGGGAAAATAAGATAATCACCGATCTTCTCGAACTTGTAAAGCTTGACAGAAATAACGGAGAACTGCATATAGCGATGGTTTCGGTCAATGAGCTTCTTGAAATACTTATGAAGAGGATCAAGCCGATCGCACAGACACGTAATGTAGAGCTTATCTATGAGAGCTACAGGAAGGTTGATGCGGAGATAGACGAGGTTAAGGTTATGCTTGCACTTTCAAACCTTGTTGAGAATGCCGTTAAATACAATACGACCGGCGGATGGGTTAAGGTTACTCTTGATTCCGATCACAAATACTTTACCGTTACGGTTGCGGATTCCGGTATAGGTATACCCGAAGAAAGCCTCGGCATGATATTCGAAAGATTTTACCGTGTTGACAAGATGAGGGCAAGAAAGACCGGAGGTACCGGGCTCGGACTGAGCATTACAAAGAGTGTTATAATGATGCACAACGGAACCATAAATGTTGAGAGTACGGAAGGCGAGGGCACAACGTTTATCGTAAAGATCCCTCTTACTTTCATCGAAAACAACAGTACTGAAGCATAAGGACAGAGAAATGAGAGGATATATCGGACGTATAAAAAAAATATTTACAGTGATCGTACTGTGCATGTTCTGTACGGTCGGTATGTCATGCTCGGGTATGAACAGCTTTTCGGATTCGGAAGATCCCGAACCCAAAGAGGGTGAGTATAAGGTTTACCGGTTAAATTCAACAGCCGACTCACTGCAGTGGGAGCTTACCACTCTAAAGTCCGATACGAAGGAAGGAAAGCTTAATGAGCTTTGTACGCTGCTGATGGCTTCTCCCAAAAGATCTTCATCTATAAGCGCGATACCCGAGGGTGTCGATATACTGTCCGTAAGCATCGGTACTGACGGTCAGCTTATCGTTGTTTTCTCAGAAGGGTACATTTCGATGGACAGCATCACGGAAGCTCTCTGCAGGGCATCCGTTGTAAAGACTTTGAGCCAGGTCGATGGAATTGAGTATATTGAGTTTAAGATAAACGATCAGCCGCTCAGACTTAAGGATAAACCTGTTGGATTAATGAAGGATGAGGATTTTGTCGACAATCACGGAAACGGTGCGGGGCTGAATCAGAGTGTCCTTGTTAAGCTTTATCTTACGGATAAGGACGGGAAAATGCTTCAGGAAACGACCTTAAAGGTTGTGATAGACGGATTGAAGCCTTTAGAGGAGATCGTGCTTAACGAACTGATCGCAGGTCCGCTTGAAAGCCAGACGCAGTTAAGGCCGGTCGTAAACAGTAAGACAAAGATTAATAATATCCGTACATATGACGGAGTGTGCTATGTAGATGTTAACGAGACTTTTTTGACCAAACCGGAAGGAATATCGGATGAGGTTGCAGTATACAGTGTTGTAAATACATTATGTGAGCTTAAGGGTATCAATAAGGTTAGGATTACCGTTAACGGAAATGATAAAAAGAGCTTCGGCAAAGAGGCGATGAACGATTTCATGTCTCTTAAGCCCGAACTTATAAAAACCGAAAAGGCAGGTGAATCTACTGGAAGTAAGTAAAGAGTTATTCGCAAGGCCGTTCGTACTGTGGGCAGCTGCTTTTGCATGCGGGATAGCCTGCGGCGATACGGGAGGCTCTTTATTTATTGTCATACCTTTTATCTTGATCGTTTCAGGATTTTTTACGCTTAAGGGCAGCAATGACATAAAGAGCGGGAGAGTCATAGTACTCATTATCATAATTCTATCATTCTTATTTGGAAACATACTTATAAGGGACAGGCTATTCGAGGAAGAAAACGGATTTGTCCCGGACAGTTCTTTAAAAGGTACCGAAGTTCATGGTACCGTTACCGATATTTCATTATCAAAAGACAGATATCTGATCACTGTCGAAAATCCCAAGATCGATCTTAAAAGTGAATATGACGGAAGCAGTCATTACGAGTATGAAGGAAAGCTGCTTATATACAGTGATGCCTTAAATGTAATGTTCGGAGATGAAATAAGGGCCACGGGCACGCTTTATGCTTTTAGCCCTGCAACAAATCACGGACAATTTGACCAGAAGAAGTATTATTATGCCAAAGGGATATATCTTAAGCTGTATGCCGATGAAACAAATAGCGTAAAAGCAAACGATAGTATGTCATATGATATCAAAAACACGCTCTTTGAGGTTTCGGATACCTTTCAGGACGGACTGGCACAGGTATTTGACGAAAACAAAAAGGGTACGCTTTCGGCTATGCTTGCGGGAAATAGATCGGAGCTTGACGAGAATACGAAGGATATCTATAAACGTATTGGCATAGCGCATGTCCTTAGCATATCCGGATTGCATATAACCCTGATCGGATTTGGCCTGTTTGCACTGCTTAACAGATTTTGCGGGCTGAAGGTAAGTGTTATACTGACACTGATCGTGATGACGCTTTACGGGATGCTTACCGGATTTTCGGTATCAACCGTAAGAGCTGTCATAATGCTGTACTGTATGCTTTTGGGAAAACTGCTCGGAAAAGCTTATGACGGTCAGAGCGCGGCGGGTCTTGCGGCACTTATTATACTTGCTTTTAATCCTTCGCAATTGTTTGAATCGGGATTTTTGCTTTCATTTTTCGCAGTGTTCGGGATATTTGCCGGGAATACACTGCGTACAAACCTGAACATCAAAAACGCTGTTGCGGTATATCTTATCCCGGGTATATCGGCAACTCTTGCTACTTTTCCTATAATACTGGCGGTCTATTATTCATTTTCACCATATTCTTTCATTGCAAATCCGATACTCCTTCCTTTTATGTCGGTGATAGTGATTTCGGGACTGCTGGCCGGAGTTTTCGGAAGCCTGTTCCTCACAACAGGCATAAAGGTTTTCTTTTACGCGGGCTGTATCACCGGCGGACCTGCGGATTTCCTGCTTGACATATATGAAAAAACCGCAGGCTTCCTGCTTGAACTGCCCGGCTCCGATGTGATATGCGGGGCGCCTTCGTTTGCGTCGTGCGTTATTTACTATCTGTTTATGTTTCTATTGATATATCTCAGTGCAGTTTATTATAAAAAGGTTTCCGAAAAAAGAAGAAGTGTACAGAAGAGAAAAATAACCGATTCGGATATCAGGACGATAGTACATAAAGATATTGAAGAAATAGATAGAATTGTTGATGTGAAAGATGTTTCAAAAGGTTATTATGTAAAAGACGTAATGGACAGGATCACATTATTGCTTACCGATGACAGGTACAGTTTAATTAAGAAGACCGCTGAATCCGTCGTTTTACTGCTCTTTATCACAGCTATGTACGCTTCGGTCCTTATAAGGGATTATGAAGAAGGCTTCTATGTTTCGTTCATCGATGTCGGACAGGGAGCAGGAGTGTATATGGAAAAGGACGGAGTATGCATGCTTGCCGACGGCGGGAGCAGCAATTCTTCAGGAGTCGGGAAATACAGGATTGAGCCGTTCCTCTTGTGGAAGGGTTGCTCTGTCTTGGATTATGTACTGGTCACACACACCGATGAGGATCATATCAGTGGCATAAAAGAGCTGATCGAAGACGGCAGGATAAGGATTGAGAACATTGTTTTGGGCATAAACCGTGAGGACGGAAGGGAAATTTCAGAGCTGGCAACGGAATACGGCATCAATGTAATCTACTGCAGCGCAGGTGAGTGCCTTTTCGACAGGGACGGCTTATCGGTTTCGGTTTTATCGCCCGATCCGGATTTCATATATGATGACAAGAACCAGGCTTCACTTGTTGCCAGAGTGGCGTATGAAGATTTTGATCTTCTTATCACAGGGGATTCGGATATGTTTGCTGAAAGTGAATATGTAAGATATTTAGATGACGGGGAAAGGATCGATGTCCTTCAATGTCCCCATCACGGGTCGAAATATTCGTCTTCACAGCTTCTGCTCGAAAGGATAAGACCAAAGGTTACTGTGATTTCGTGCAGCAAAAACAATGTTTACGGACATCCGGCATCAGAAACGCTTGAAAGGCTTGAGGACGTAGGCAGTGACGTGTATGTTACGGCAAAATGCGGTATGGTAACGATTGTTTACGGTACTGACGGGAGCTTCAGGGTTGACAGCTTCATCAAACAATCCTGAAAAAAAACATTTGACACAAAAGTGTATAATGTATATACTGATAAACTGTGTTATCGGAAAGCACCAGGATCCAGATATCTGTGGAAAGCAGCAGATATCTTTTCAAAGTACATGCTTTATAAAGGAAAGAGAAAAATGGTAGGTTTTTATAATTACACGGTAATCATAACTTATATGAGTCTTGTATCGGCTTGTCTCGGTATGTTCTTTTCGGCACAGGGGAACTTTAAGGCGGCTTTGTTCTGCCTCCTGTTGTCCGGACTTTGTGACATGATCGACGGACCTGTGGCACGTACAAGGAAGAGGACTGATTCGGAACAGAAATTCGGTATACAGATCGACTCCTTATGCGATCTTGTCAGCTTCGGCATTCAGCCCGGAGTACTCGTATACTGTATAGCAAAGAATATGGCTGACAATAAGGTAATCGAATATGTGGGACTCGGAGTTGCAATAGTATTCGGTTTATGTGCTGTTATCAGGCTTGCATACTTTAACGTAACCGAAGAAGAGAGACGTGAAAAGGAAGGCACAAAGAAGAGAACCGGATATCAGGGACTGCCCGTTACCAACGCAGCGCTTATCATTCCCGGACTTTTCAATGCAAGATATTTTACCGATGGCAAGGTGTTTTCAATCATAATGATTGCAGGACTTGCAATCACCGCATTTTTATTCGTTTATAATTTCAAAATGTTCAAACTGAACGGAAAGAAGCTTATCCCGGTTGGGATATTCGGAGTTGCTATATTGGTAGCATGCTTCTTTACTCCGGTATAGAAAAGATTATATGACATAAAATTAAGAATGACATTAACTCGGAGAGAGAATGAATTACAGGGACAGAGACGGAAACGACATAATAAATACGACGGGACAGGATAAATTCCTAAAATTTCTGTATACAAACAAGATAGGACGTAAGTTTTTAAAGCTCATGATATCCGATAAGGTTACAAGAGCAATAGAGATTTACATGAATACAAGGCTGTCAACTCTTAAGATAGACGGCTTTATAAAGAAAAACCATATAAATATAAATGATTACGAAAAGAAGTATTTTAAGAGCTATAACGAGTTCTTCATACGTAAGATAAGAAAAGGAAGACGTCCGATAAATACGGACAGGGATGCCCTGATATCGCCTTCAGACGGAAAGGTAACGGTTTATCCCATCTCGGACAGGCTTGTCGTAAACATTAAGAACATTGATTATTCCGTAAAGTCGTTGCTTCTTGACAGGGAGCTTGCCGAGGAGTTTTACGGCGGATGGCTCTATGTCATAAGACTTACCGTTGACAACTATCACAGATACTGCTATCCGGACGGCGGTTATCAGTATGAGAATTATTACATTCCGGGCTTCTTCCATACGGTTAATCCGATAGCCTTGGAGAATACGAGTGTTTTTGCGCAGAATGCAAGAGCATATACCATGATGGATACGGATAATTTCGGTCGTATCGTTCAGATGGAAGTCGGAGCGATGGGTGTCGGAAGGATCGTGAACCATTTTGAGAACAGGTTTGTCGACAGGGGACAGGAAAAGGGATATTTTGAATTCGGCGGTTCTACCATATGCCTTTTTGTTCAGGGTGATGAGGTTAAGCCTGATGAGGATATTGTGAAGAATACTCTGGAAGGCTATGAGACCCTCGTGAAAATGGGAGAAAAGATAGGTACGCGCGCAGGAAGGTAACTTAAATGCAGAAGCAGAAAGCGGATATGGATATAGCAAGCGGAAATTTCGAAAAGATATATCTGCTGTGCGGTGATGAGCCATATTTGATAAGGGTTTACAGGGATAAGCTGAAAAACGCCATAATACCTGAGAGTGAAAGCCTGAATTACGCATATTTCGACAATGTAAACGACAATTTTGAAAAGATACGGGATTTTGCAGATACCATGCCTTTCTTCGGTGACAGGAGACTTATCATAATAGATAAGGCTTCGGCATTTAAGAAGGACTGGGGCTTGGCAGATTATGTCCCGGATATCCCCGAGACCACAACGATAGTAATAGCTGATGAGGATGTGGACAAAAGGAGCAGGCTGTTTAAGGCAATCCAGAAGCACGGCGCCGTCATGGAGCTTAAAAAGCTTGGACTGCCGGACATAAAGGCTTTCGTTGCGGGAAGGCTGAAAAAGGCCGGAAAAAACATAACCGTGCAGAATTGTGATTACTTAGTTGAATGTGTCGGAGACGATCTTAATACACTGGCTAACGAAGCTGATAAGTGTATTGCCCATGCAGGCGCTAAGGATCAGGTGGACAGGAGCGATATAGATGCCGTTTGCTCCATGCAGATCGAAAACAAGATTTTTGACATGGTCGATGCGATAATAAGGCAGGATGGAAACACCGTCTACAGGCTTTACGGCGATCTTATGGCATTAAGGGAAAATCAGTTCGGTATCATGGCAGTAATAAGAAGAAATTATAATCAGCTGCTTGTGATAAGAGAACTTATGGATAGCGGATGTTCTGCAGCGGAGATCGCGTCCAGGACAAAAATGGCAGACTGGCTTGTAAGGAAGAAGATGCAGGTGGTCAGAGGTTATGATGCCGAAAGGATAAAGAAAGCTATTGAAAGGATAGCTGATACGGAATACTCGATTAAGACCGGAGATATGGATCAGGAAATCGGGTCAGAAATAATGCTTGCAAATTTGTTAAAGATATAGTATAATACCAATGTTATGGAGTGGTATCGAAGTGGTCATAACGGCCCTGACTCGAAATCAGGTAGGCGGCAACGTCTCGTGGGTTCGAATCCCACCCACTCCGCTAGCGGAAAAGCCTTGAAATATTCTTTTCAAGGCTTTTTACGGCTTTAAATGTATTTGAGGTTATTAATGGAGAGGTTTATGAGCTATAGTTTGGATCTTGAAAAGTACAACAGCTGTACATGTGTCATGTCGGTTGAGGTATTTCCCGACGGAAAATACGGGAATATCCGCATAAAAGACGGGAACACAGCACACAGGATGGCGGTTCAGAGAGAAACCGGCCATGATTTTATACCGGATACGCCTTATGAAAAAAGCTTCCCGAAGGATCTTAATTTTGAAGACTACTGCTACAGGTGCGCCATAGAGCAGAGGCAGCTGCATACCTATGTCAGTCTCTACAATCTTGGCTTATGGCTTGAGATGTATATGCAGCCACTGATCTCTGACGAGGAAAATATCG
Source organism: Lachnospiraceae bacterium (assembly GCA_016290905.1). GTDB lineage: Bacteria > Bacillota > Clostridia > Lachnospirales > Lachnospiraceae > RUG11977. Next base: position 9,064 of record JAEEVO010000036.1, read on the forward strand.
GTTACTGCATATATTCCTATAATGTAAAGCCTTATCTGAATGCAAGCAGTATGTCGGATCTGTCTCCGGAGACATCAGCTGCAGTTCTTTCAACATGTATAAAGCTATACGGCAATACCGATTTTAACAATGCGTTGAAGTCTGCGCTGTATGATATCCTTGAGATATGCGGAGCTTGCAGATGCTGTGTTATACAATTGGATCATTCGGAAAAGATATGTAATCTCTTAGGAGATGCTTATCTGCCCGGCTTCCCTTCGTTTTTAAGGACGATGGAGATAAAGAAAGAGTTTTATAAGCTCGCATGTACATTCGAATCAACACTGGCCGGCAGCACCTGCCTCATTTTAAAAAATGAGCAGGATATGTTGTGGCTGAAAGAGAAAAATCCGGATTGGTACAAATCACTTAAACAATACAATGTTGAAAGCATGGTGCTTTTCCCGCTCAGGTTTAACAGAAAAGTAGTCGGGTATATATGGGCAAGCAATTTCAATGTGGACAATACCGCAAAGATCAAAGAGGTTCTTGAGCTTACGACGTTTTTCATGGCTTCGACGATAGTTAATCATGACCTTGTAAAGAAGCTTGAGTTCATGAGCAATATGGATGTTTTAACCGGAACATATAACAGGAATGCCATGAATAACAGGGTTCTTGCCTATGACAGTGATGATGCTGAAAAGGAAAAGGGACTCGGAATTGTTTTTGTGGACGTGAACAGCTTAAAGAGCATAAACGACATGAAGGGTCATACAGAAGGCGACAAGCTTCTCGTAAAAGCCGCAGGGATGATAAAAGACATATTTGACGGAAGAGAGATATATCGTGCCGGCGGAGACGAGTTTATGGTAATCTCGGTTAATCCCGTGAAGGAAGATTTTGAAGCAAAGCTTAAACGCTTACGTGAAATGGAAGAAAAGGACGAGGATGTAAGCTTCGCCATAGGTGCATATTTCGAAGAAAAGAATGCTGATATCCGGTATTGCATGAGAAGAGCCGACGAGCTCATGTATGAGGATAAGAAAAATTATTACGAAAAGTATCCCGACAGAAGATACAGATAAGAAATATCTTGTACAGGATGGTGATATTATGAGGTTTTTTATTACAGAGGATGAAAGAAAAAGATCCGGGAGCACAGCGTTTGTGGAATTCCAAAAGGGCGGATATGACGGAACGTGCTGGCATATCGATTCTGTCTGCATGGATGAAGACCTGTTCGGTGACCTTCATTTAAGACGGTTCTTTTCAGCGGTTCTTCCGCAGTATGATTATTATGGGATAACCCAGGTGTCGGTTTCTTCGTTTGAGCAGTTAAAGACGGCTGCGATAAACTTTTCATCGGATGTCTGTGAATGCCTAAATGAACTTGAAAGCTGGATAAAAGAACGAAGTGAAGAAACGGAAGCAGATTCTGATATTCTCTTTACTATATGCGGAATGTGAGCGGGCTTAAAAGGAGCATGGAATGAAAAAGGTTGCTAAATATTTTCTTATACTGGCTTTGAGTATCTTAGCTTTGACCGCCTGCCTTGACATGGGAGGACAGGATTCGGACAAAACACCGAAGGTGACTGCTACTCCCGCAGTAACAAATGAAGCGAAAGAAGCGACAAAGATTGTTACGGAAGCACCGGATGTGACGGTTACGCCTGAGGTTACCGAAGCACCTGAGGTTACAAAAGTCCCCGTGGTTACGGAAACACTTACACCGACGGAAACGCCCACACCTGAGGTTACAGAGACACCTACACCCAAGGCAACCGAGGCTCCGACGGCAACCCCTACTGCAAAACCCGAGAATACCGGTAAGAAATACCGTTTCAGGAATTACAAGCTTCTTGACCAGCATTATGAGAAGCACGGTATAGAAATGGGATTTGCCAATAGGGAAGATTACGAAAAGGCCGCATCCGATGTAATAAACAATCCGAAGGCATTGCATAAGACTGAGTCCGAGGATGGGGATTATGTTTATTATATTGAAGAAACGAACGAGTTTGTAGTACTTTCCCGGGATGGTTACATAAGGACTTATTTCCTGCCGAGCCAGGGAAAGAAATATTACGACAGGCAGTGAGTCAGCAGAATATGTTTGCCTGTACGGATTTTGGGATAAATAATGATCGGGAGAACAGCGTTTTATGTTTTTGAATAGTTTAAAGGATGTCCGTTCGGAAACGTTATTTAATGACGGATGGGAATTTTGTGTGATAAAGGAAGGCGAGCCTCTTAAAGAAGAGGCTTTCCTTCCTGTTTTTTTACCCCATGACTGGCTGATATATGACAGTAAAAACCTGTATGCGGACGGTATCGGATATTATAAAAAAGTATTTTCACTTGATAAGAAACCGGGAAAAAGGTATTTGATCAATTTTGACGGAGTCTATATGGATTCCACCGTTTATGTCAACGGTTCCAAGTCAGGAATAAATAGATACGGGTATTCTCCGTTTGAGTATGATATTACGGATAAGCTTAGAAACGGTGAAAACGAGATAAGGGTTGAAATAAGGCATTTTTCACCGAATTCAAGATGGTACAGCGGAGCCGGCATCTACAGGGACGTTGTATTTAAAGAGGTAAACGAAAAGCATATTGAGAGTGACGGTGTTTATGTGTATTCGAGGCCTCTGGGTGAAGAAGAGGTTGAAGCCTTTAGGGCAGACGGATGCTTAGACGGGTTTAAGGATATTTCAAATCTGTGGCTTGTTACCGCAGAGGTTGAGCTGAGCGGATCGGATGAAGAATACGTGTCTAAAGAAGCCGGTAATATCGGATTTTCTTATGAAATCAAGTATCTGCCCGCATCCGTGGAAAACTCTGTATGCATCTCAAAGAATGCCGATTTTTCGGATATACCCGGGAGCTTAAGAACGGATAAAGAAAGCGGTTATGTGTTAAAAGGCATCACAAAGCTTGAGGATGATAAATACAGATTAAAGCTTCTGGTTAATAATGCACATGTATGGGATATAACAAGACCGGATCTGTACTTATTAAAGCTAAAGGCGTTATGTGACGGAACCGTATTTGATGTGCATGATACCGTATTCGGACTGAGGACTGCCGAATTTACTGCAGATAAAGGCTTTTTACTTAACGGAAGGCATATAAAGATTTACGGGGTATGCGAGCATCATGACCTCGGGCTTTTCGGCGCCGCATTTAACAGGGACGCAATGAAGAGAAAGTTTATGCGGCTAAAGGAAATGGGAGTAAACGCCATAAGAACCTCTCACAATATGCCCGCAAAAGAGCTGCTTGAGCTTGCTGATGAGATGGGTATTCTTGTCGACTGCGAAGGCTTTGACATGTGGAGAAGGCCTAAGACGGAATTTGACTATGCCAGGTTCTTTGATGAAAACTATCATAAGGACATAAGGTCTTGGATAAGGCGTGACAGGAACCATCCTTCTGTTATCATGTGGAGCATAGGAAACGAGATTTATGACTGTCATGCGGATGAAAATGCGCCGGAACTGACGAAGGATATGAAGGAAACGGTTGAGAAATACGATCATGCGCATAACGGCGTTGTCACTCACGGATCGAATTTCATGGCATGGGAAGGTGCGAGGAAATGCACAGATGTCCTGAAACTTGCCGGATACAATTACGGTGAAAGGCTATATGATGTGCAGCATAAGGAACATCCCGACTGGATGATATACGGAAGCGAGACCGCATCCACCGTACAGAGCAGGGGCATATATCATTTTCCGCTTTCCGTATCCTCCATGGCGGATGATGACGAACAGTGTTCATCACTCGGAAACTGTTCGACAAGCTGGGGAGCTCCGAACACGGAATATGTCATAACCATGGACAGGGACAGGACTTACAGTCAGGGACAGTTTATCTGGACGGGTTTTGACTATATAGGAGAGCCTACACCGTATCATACAAAGAATTCTTATTTCGGGCAGATAGATACTGCCGGATTTCCGAAGGACAGCTTTTATATTTACAAGGGCTCATGGACGGATCCTGAGAAGGCTCCCTTCATACATATCTTTCCGTATTGGGACTATAATGAAGGCGAACTGATAGATGTCAGGGTTGCGACTAATTGCGACAGAGTTGAGCTGTTTTTTAACGAAGAGCTTATGGGAAGCACCGATATAGATCATGAAAAGGGAAAAATTCTTGTGCCCGGATGGCAGATACCCTATCAAAAGGGTGTTATAAAAGCAGTGGGATACTTAAACGGTGAAAAGAAGGCCGAGGAAGAGATCGGTTCTTTCGGAGATCCCGTGGCGTTAAGCATAAAAGAGAACTACCGCGGAGAGGACACAGTATTCTTTGAGATAAGCACTGTGGATGAGAACGGAGTTACAGTTGAAAATTCTGCTTCGAGAGTATTTGTGGAAGTAGAGAACGGGGAGCTTATGGGTCTCGATAACGGAGACAGCACCGACGAAGAGAACTATAAAGTAAGTTCCAGACGGCTGTTTTCGGGAAAACTGATGGCTGCCGTATCATACGGAAAAGATAAGGGAGAGCTAAAGGTTAGAGTAAGCTCAGAAGGGTTAAATAGCGCTGAAATAACAGCGGAAGCTTTAAAACCGGGTATAAACTATCCTGTCGGATCTTTGGAAAATGTGCTTTTTAAGAGAAACAACGAAGAGTTTTATAAAATCCCGGAGTTGGTTAATGAAGTACCGGTTAGGAATATACTGATAAAATGCCAAGAAGACCGTGAGTTTAACGCCGATAAAAAAGAAATTACCGTTGAGGCGGTTCTCCTTCCTGAAAACAGCAGTTATTCTCACATAGAATGGACTGCGGTAAATGACAAGGCGGTAAAGACAAATATTGTAAATCTGACACCCTTTGATAAAGATGGGAAGCACTTCTGCAAACTGACTGCTCTTGGCGACGGTACATTCAGGCTTCGGGCTCTTGCATATAACGGAGGCAGAGTTGCTAAGGTAATTTCCTTCATGAAGTTTACCGCAACCGGTCTGGGAAAGGCATATATCGATCCGTACAGCTTTGTATCCGGTTCACTTTATACCGACAGCCTGGGCGATATCGGAAACGGAAATGAAAAGGGGATAACGACACCGAGAGGTGAAACAAGTTATTTCGGTTTTGAGAATGTTGATTTCGGAGATATCGGTTCCGATGAGATAACCATCCCGATATTTACGCTTAATGATAAGGAATATAACATCGGCATATATGAGGGACGACCGGGGGATACAGGCAGCGTCCTGTTATGCGACGGAAAATACTGTAAGAAGAGTATCTGGAACGTTTATCAGCCCGAGACATTTAAATTAAACAAAAAGCTTAAGGGTCTCACAGATATTTATTTTACGTCTGATGACAAGTACCATTTTAAAGGCTTTGAGTTTAAGAAGCCGGATAAGGCTTACGAAACACTGAATATTATGAACAGAAGCCGGATTTACGGAGATATGTTTAAGGAAGAAGGAGAATGTATCACCGGAATAGGAAATAACGTGACCATAGAATTTGACGATATGGATTTCGGTGAGAAGGCTCCGTGCCGGGTGATCATATGCGGAAGATCAAAGCTTAAAAACAATTCCATACATTTGAAGTTCGACGGAGATGAGGGAGCAAAGACAGAACTTCTTGAATTTGAGGGAAGCGAGACTTATGTTGAAAGAAGCTTTGATATAAAAGGTGCTGTCGGTTCAAATACCGTAGGCTTTGTATTCCTGCCCGGGTGCGATTTTGATTTTAAGTATTTTAAGTTTTTAAAGGAAGACTAAAATAAGATTTGGAGAATGTAGGTATGCACGACAGATTGTTTTACAATAAACCGGCCGTAAGGTGGGAAGAAGCACTGCCTCTCGGTAACGGCAGGCTTGGTGCGATGGTTCACGGCGGAGTGGGGTGTGAGTATTTCCAACTGAACGAGGACAGCTGCTGGTTTGGGGGTCCCAGGGATAGAAACAACCCCGACGCAAAGAAAGCTCTTCCTATAATAAGGGAGTATCTGAAGAACGGTCAGATAGCAAAGGCAGAGGAGCTTATGCTGGCGGCTCTTTCAGGCGTACCGAAGAGTGAGCATCCGTATCAGACTCTGGGAGATCTCAGGATCTATATGAAGCAGAATATGACAGGAGTAAAGCTTGATCGGTTCGGACAGCCGGAGGCTTCAGATTATATAAGGGAACTTGATATAGGAAATGCTCTGTATAAATGTTCATATACAATGGGCAAGGCTAAGTATCACAGGGAAGCATTTATCAGTGCTGTGGATGACTGTCTGATAATAAAGATAACGTCGGATGATGCTACTACGAAAATAAGCTTTGACTGTGACATCTCGAGGGAACCGTTTGAGACGGACATAAAGAAGACAGGGAATGGTACCGGACTGATATGTCTCGGGAATACCGGCGGGAACGGTGTCGATTACGGGTTTGAACTTCGTGCTTTTGCAAAGGGCGGTTCGGTGCAGGTCATCGGTGCATCACTGCAGGTTAGGGATGCGGATGAAGCTCTCCTTTTGCTTACCGCAGGAACATCCTTCCGTATGAAGGATATCGAAAAGGAGTGCGGAGAGATACTGGACAGGGCATTTGCTCATTCCTATGAAGAATTAATGGAAAGGCATATTGCGGACTACACTAAGTACTATGACAGGGTGTGCCTCAGTATTGAAGGTTCCGATGAATATGAGGATATAGCAACAAATGAGAGGCTTGATCTGTTAAAGCAGAGGATTGAGGAAAATGCAGATAAAAAGTATGATACCGGACTTGATATCCTGTATTTTAACTTCGGACGTTATCTGATGATCTCGGGCAGCAGGCCGGGAACATTACCGCTTAATCTTCAGGGTATATGGTGTAAGGATTACCAGTCGGCATGGGGAAGCAAATTTACCATTAATATAAACACAGAGATGAATTACTGGCCTGCCGAGGTCTGTAATCTTTCTGAAATGCATATGCCGCTGTTTGACCATATTGAGCGTATGCTTCCGAACGGTAGAAAGACTGCTGAGAAAATGTACGGCTGCAGGGGATTTGTTGCACATCACAATACCGATATATGGGGCGACTGTGCGGTACAGGATCAGTGGATACCGGGTTCGTACTGGGTAATGGGCGCTGCATGGCTCTGTACACATCAGTGGAAGCATTACTTATATACAGGGGATATTGAATTCTTAAAGAGATGCTTCCCCGTAATGAGAGAGGCAGCAGAGTTTTTCCTTGATTTCCTTATCGAACATGACGGATATCTGGTAACCTGCCCTTCGGTATCGCCGGAGAATACTTATATACTGCCGAGCGGAGAACGCGGTGCGAACGGCATCGGCGTAACGATGGACAACCAGATATTAAGAGACCTGTTCAGCCAGTGCATAAAGGCAGCTGAACTGCTTGGAGTCGATGATGAACTGAATGGGGAGATAAAGACTGCGCTTTCTAAGATAAAGCCCGATCGTATTGGGAAACACGGCCAGATCATGGAATGGATAGAAGACTATGACGAGGCTGAGCCCGGTCACAGGCATATCTCACATCTGTACGGTCTTCATCCGTCAAGCCAGATAACACCGGACGGGACACCTAAGCTTTGCGAGGCGGCGGCAAGGACGCTTGAACGGAGGCTTTCAAACGGCGGTGGTCATACCGGCTGGAGCAGAGCATGGATCATTAACAATTATGCGAAGCTCTGGGACGGAGAAAATGCTTATGACAATTATGAGCAGCTGCTGATCAGGTCTACATTGCCGAATCTGTTTGACAACCATCCGCCTTTCCAGATAGACGGAAACTTCGGCGGCTGTGCTGCGGTTGCTGAAATGCTGGTACAGAGTAACGAAGAAAGGACAGTTCTCCTGCCGGCGCTTCCTTACAGATGGAGATCAGGTAAGGTCAGCGGATTATGCATACAGGGCGGTGCCGAGATAGATATTGAATGGGAGGAAGGAGTACTTAAAACATTCTGCTTCACAGCCCATAAAGATATAAAAACAAGGATTGTTTATAAAGGTATAGATCTTATGATTGATTTAAAAGCAGGTCATAGATCGTTCCACACCTTTTTAATGTGATTACAGTGACAATAGGGACGTTTTTTTTGTCAAGTTTTCACTTCAATTGGCTCTGAATGGCGCAATAGCGCAAAAGGTAGTAATATATGGATAAAGATTTAAAGAAAAAAGAAAAAAAATCCCTGATAAGGAGAGTGCTGATTTTTGTTTTTACCGTTATTTTCTTTCTGACGATAGTAATGGTTTATTATTTTAAGCTGTATTCCGAGACAGAAGAAAATATTTTAAATACCGGCAGGATCAATGCGATAGAATCAACGAGTCAGATTAACGGGCATGTTTCTTCAAGTATAGGATTCTTAAGAATGTGCAGCTATATGCTGGATTCAATGATAGAGAGCGGTAAAACAAAGCAGGAGATAATAGAATATCTGACAGGACTTTCTACAGCGATAAAGAATTCACTTATTCCGGATTCAACCGGATTGTACGGATATATAAACGGTGAATACATGGACGGTATCGGATGGGAACCAGGCGATGATTACGATCCGAAGGAGCGTCCATGGTATAAAGCCGCTGTTGAAGGTAAGGGTAAGCTTGTGATCGTGGATCCGTATGTGGATAAGTATTCAGGCAAAAGCATGTTGTCGGTAGTCAGGCTTCTTGGTGACGGGCAAAGCGTGATCGGGCTTGATCTGACCGTAGACGAACTACAGAACATTATGCATGAGCATGTTGCCGAAAAAGGTATTTTTGAAGAATTTATCGTGAATACAAGGAGTATTGTCATTGCACATTCGGATCAGACCCTCATAGGTACCGATTACAGCAATGATGCAAATCCTCTGGGTAAACTTATAGCTGAAGGCAGAAAAAATTCGGAAGACAATTTCTTTTATCTTAATTATGATGGCAGCACATATCTGGTGTATTTCGATCCGCTTGTATTCGGATGGACATGCGTGACGGTTATAGATGCTACGAATGAATACGCGAACCTTCGTATCCCGATAATAATATGTGTAATGACTGCGCTTATTGTTATAAGCGTTATGGTATTTTTCCTGATGCAGTCGGACAAAAAGAGCCGTGAAGCTTATGAAATGGCGATTATATCCGAAAAAGCGACCGCTACAAGCGATGCGAAATCAACATTCCTTTCAAATATGTCACATGAGATCAGGACTCCCTTAAATGCCATACTCGGTATGAATGAAATGATCCTTCGTGAATCGGATGATGAGACGATTGTAAGCTACGCCGAGAATTTACAGAATGCGGGCAAGACACTCCTGGGACTGATAAATGATATACTTGATTTTTCAAAGATAGAAGCGGGAAAGATAGAGATAAACCCGGTAAACTATGACCTTTCCACATTACTTAACGACCTTGTCAATATGATTGCTCCAAGAGCAGAAGAAAAAGGCCTGCAGCTGATACTTGATTTTGATAAGGATATGCCGTTGTCTCTTAACGGTGACGAGATACGTATTAAACAGATTATAACAAATATTCTGACTAATGCGGTCAAGTATACCAAGAAAGGCAGTGTTACCTTTAAGACGGGTTATGAAAGAATAGAAAACGAGCCCGACAGTGTTATGTTAAACGTTTCCGTAACTGACACCGGAATCGGTATAAAAAAGGAAGATATCGAGAAGATATTTATAGAATTTGAAAGGATTGAGGAAAAGAAGAATAGGAATATAGAGGGAACAGGGCTTGGAATGACCATAACCAAGAGACTGCTTGAGACGATGGGTTCATCACTAAATGTTGAGAGCACATATGGGAAAGGGTCCACGTTCAGCTTTTCTCTTAAGCAGAGGGTAGTCAGCTGGAATAAACCGGAAAATCATACTTCCGAAGATCAAAAGCATAACGATCAGACGAAAAAATATAAAGAAAAACTGTATGCTCCGGATACAAATATACTTGTTGTGGATGATATCTCGTTAAATCTTACAGTGTTTAAGAGCCTGCTTAAGAAGACCGGGATAAAGATCGATACTGCCCAAAGCGGTGATGAAAGTATCGCTATGGCTTCGAAAAAAGCATATGATATCATTTTTATGGATCATATGATGCCCGGTAAAGACGGTATTGAGGCATTTCATGAGATACGTTCGACACAAGGTTCGCCTAATCTTAAAACTCCGGTTATCTGTATAACGGCAAATGCCATATCCGGTGCACACGAACAGTATCTTATGGAAGGCTTTAACGATTATCTGTCAAAGCCGATAGTTTTCGATGAGCTTGAAGAAATGCTCGTACGCTTCCTTCCGGAGGATAAAGTGCAGGTGGTAAAGGAAGAGGCTTGACATATGAAACCGTATGGAATATTATAACGAGGAAACGCTGAAGGCGTTTTCGAGGTGACTTTGACCGAAATAGGGAAAAAAGACCTTATAAGGGTTTCAAAAAATTTTATTTAAATCAAAGGAGATTTAAACCATGAAGAAAAAAATGTCAAATTTATCAAAACTTCTGCTTGCGGTATTATTCGTACTGGCGGGAGTGGTTATTTCGGGAAAGATCGGTGTAAAGGCAGATACCGATAAGGATGAGATAGGAATTGTTCGTGTTTCAAACACTAAGCAGTTACAGAAAGCTATAAACAATCCCGATATAAGTATAATTATATTCAAAACCCGCGAAATGGACAAGTTCACTATAAAGGCTAATGAAAATGCTATGAATAAAACCCTTATAATTGATGCGCCCAATGCATTCATCGTTAACAAGGCAGTATTTTATGAAATATATCTACACGATGTTATAAGCTATACAGAAAGTGTATCCGGAAATTATATTGTTTTTTATTTTAATCCGGATCGCGTGCAAAAGATAAAGGTTGCAAAGAAAAAAACAGTTGAAAAATTTACGTTCGTAACATTAAGTACTTTTGATGAACGGTACAACTGCTATACCTTAAGCAAAGGGGCAAAGATTAATAATGTGAATATGGTTTATTATGGAGCTGATGACGTTGTTTATGCCGAATCTGATGAAGACAATAATACATTAAGCTTAAAATATACCGATAATGATAAGAACGATCGTTCATATACCGTACAGCTTGACGACAGAGGACGTATCAAAAGGATGATTTCCGATGCTACATTCAATTTTGATTACAAGTTTAAATATAATAAGAACGGATATAAGATTAAATTTACCGGCGATGACGATGATGATAAGAATTGCAAATATGTATGCACAATGAAGGGCGATTATATCCTGAAGGAAACTATGGTATCGGATAACTCTACGTATGAATATGAGTATTTCTTTGAGGACGGAGCAGATTTCCGTTGTCCGTATAAAGTAACATATTATCATAAAAGGGGAGATCTTGAGGAAGGCTGGACAAAGACGTACACATATGATTCTAAAAACAGGGTGGGATCATGTTTTACAGAATATTTAACCGGAGAAAAGGAAAAAGCTGTTACTTATTACGATTCAAAGGATTTTACCGTAAAGGAAGTTTACACGTATTATGATGAAGCAGGAGAACAGATTGGTGATATCCTGACGGTCGATTATGAATATAGTAAGAGCGGTGACATTATTAAGAGAATTACTACCATTGGTGATGTGGAAACTGTTATAATATATGAATATAATGAATATGGTGAATGCGTAAATATCATTGGGCAGGAGTAAGGCAAGTATGTTACCGAGTGATGCCGAAGGCGTTCTCAAGGTGACAGTGACATATTAAAGATTTGCGGAAGGACATATTTTATTGGATTAAGATTATGGATAAAGCAGAAACGGTTAAAAAAATCAGAGAGATGACCGGTATGAACAGAAAGGAGTTTTGCGAGTACTTTCAGATACCATACCGTACCATGACTGACTGGGAGCGGGATACACGGCATGCTCCGGATTATGTCATAAGGCTTCTGGAATATTATATCAGGATGAATGAGCATCTTATAAAAAAATCCAAGGAGAAAAAGGAAGATAATTAGGGCATTGTCATTCTGAGCGAAGCGAAGAATCTAAGATAATACTAGGCGGTAACGATATTTCGTAAATGATATATCGTTACCGTAATTTTTTTGCTATTTTTTGTACTTGCATTATTTCAGAATATATGATATTATGATAATACGCATTGCGTACCATCTTAAATATAACAAAAATATATTTACAAGAGGACTGAATTATGCTAACTATTGACGACTATCTTAAACTTCCGGAAGGGGTTAGAGTTGAACTAATAGATGGTGTTTTCTATGATATGGCTGCACCTACTACGGTGCATCAGATGATTGGTCAATCAATAAGTTACATTTTGCTGGACTATATAAAGGATAATAAAGGTAAATGTGTTCCTTTTATAGCCCCAACAGATGTTCAACTTGACTGTGATGATAAAACAATTGTTCAGCCTGATGTACTTGTAGTATGTGACAGGAAAAAGATTACAAAACCAAGGATTGTCGGGGCACCTGATCTTGTCATAGAAGTCTTGTCAGAGTCTAATTGGTATAATGATGTATTCAGAAAACATAAAAAATATCAGAATGCCGGTGTCAGAGAGTACTGGATTGTATTTCCTGAACAGCTTAAGATTCAGGTATACAATTTTGAAAAGAAAATGGAGGCAGTAGAATATTCCTTCAAAGACAAAGTACCGGTTGCTATCTGGGACGGAAAATGTGTGGTTGATTTTTCTGAAATATATGAAGAGATTAAGTTTCTGCTATAATTCTAACTGAGCAACAGTCTAATTTCATTTCTCAAATGTAATCTTATGCTAAAGCTCAGAATGAAAAATGAATTAACTTAATGACAGTGTAACTGTATACTTGATAATTTTTTAATATGGACGCAAAGTGTATTTTTTTTAAAATTAAGTTGTACTTAAAAAATTTATGTGATAATATAATATTACCCATAGAGCTTTCTAGGGTAATTGGGGAGGCCGGATTTGGGAGTCATAGATACAGAAGGTAAGAAATACCTTTCAGATAATGAAATGTTTGCAGATGCTTTTAATTTTCTTGTTTATAATGGGAAAAAGGTTATTAAGGCAGAAAAACTTCGAAATCTTGATACGACGGAAATTATAATACCTTATGGAAATCATGCAAGAGTTCCAATTCAAAAATATCGTGATGTTCTAAAACTTTGGAGTGCTATGATTGATGATAATGCTATATATGTTATTTTGGGCGCTGAAATTCAGGGTAAGGTACATTATGGAATGCCTGTAAAGAATGGCCTATATGATATGATAGGGTATTCAAAGCAGGTAGAGGAAATTAGCCGTTCTTATAGGGATAAAAACATTAAGAAAAGTTCAGAAGGTGAAATTTCATTATATGATGGTGCAGTAAAGATTAAGTTGACAAGTGAGGAATTCCTTTCGGGACTAAAGAAAGGAGATAAGCTTATTCCGATTATCACCGCTGTCGTTTATCTGGGTGAAAAGCCTTGGGATGGCCCGCGTACACTTCATGATATGCTTGTTATCAAAGATAACGCCATCAAGAAGTTAATCCCAAATTATAGAATTAACCTTATTTCACCGGCAAATATGACCGACAAAGAATTTGAAAAGTTTAATACTGAATTGGGATTTGCAATGAAAATCATTAAACATCGATCCAAGGATGCGGATGAACTCATAAAACAAACCAACCATCGTAAAATTGACAGAGGTACTGCATATTTCCTAAACTCAGTGGCAAAACTTGATTTAGACTATGAAGAAAAGAAAGGTGGGATAGATATGTGCGAAGCACTTGAAAGAAGATACAAAGAAAAAGAAGTAAACGGAGCTATTACTGGAATGAAACTGTTGGGTGCGTCTGAAAAAGATATCATTAAAAAAATTATGGATCAATATAAAGTTAAAAAGTCTTATGTTCTTGCACTTATGAATCCTAAGAAAGCATAAGATTTTTTACAATGTCAAGATGATATTGAAATATGGCAAAACTGATGATTATGAAAAAATAATTTTAAAAATTAAGCATAGATTTTAGGGTAACACCTAACACTATGCTTTATTTTTTTTAAATAAATCTATCACAATACACCGGTAATAAGCTAAGCCGATAATGGATCTTTGAAATTTATAAAAAATTCGTTGCATTTTTTTTTAAGTAATGATAAAATAAAACCAATTGGGCGAATAAAGGGATAACTATGCCCTTGACGCCCCAAATTCAAAGGAGGTCTCATATGTCCAAAAGAGCAAAATTATCTATGGATGGTAATACCGCTGCGGCTCACGTTGCGTATGCGTTTACAGATGTAGCAGCTATTTACCCCATCACACCTTCAAGCCCCATGGCAGACCAGGTTGACCAGTGGTCAGCAGCAGGTCGTAAGAATGTATTCGGCAACCAGGTTAAGGTTGTTGAGATGCAGTCAGAGGCAGGAGCAGCAGGTACCGTACACGGCTCACTTGCAGCAGGTGCAATCACAACTACATTTACAGCATCACAGGGATTACTTCTTATGATCCCCAATATGTACAAGATAGCCGGAGAGCAGCTTCCCTGCGTATTCGACGTATCAGCACGTACAGTAGCTACACAGTCACTTAACATCTTTGGCGATCACAGTGACGTATATGCTTGCCGTCAGACCGGTTTCGCAATGTTAGCAGAGACCAATCCCCAGGAAGTAATGGATCTTTCAGCAGTAGCTCATCTTTCAGCTATTGAAGGCAAGGTTCCTTTCCTTAACTTCTTCGATGGATTCCGTACATCACACGAGATCCAGAAGATCGAGACATGGGATTATGCAGATCTTAAGGATATGCTCAACATGGAAGCAGTAGAAGCTTTCCGTGCACATGCACTTAATCCCGAGAAGCCCGCTATGCGTGGTTCTCATGAGAACGGTGACGTATTCTTCCAGCACCGTGAGGCTTGTAACCCTGTTTACGAGGCACTTCCCGCAGTTGTATCAAAGTACATGAAGATGGTTAACAAGAAGCTTAAGACAAACTATGACCTCTTCAACTACTATGGTGCACCCGATGCAGACAGAGTAATCGTAGCTATGGGTTCGATCTGTGACGTAGCAGAAGAAGTTATCGATTACTTAACAGCTAAGAAGCAGAAGGTAGGTCTTATTAAGGTACGTCTTTACAGACCTTGGGTATCTAAGGCATTCTTAAAGGTTCTTCCTAAGACCGCTAAGAAGATCGCAGTACTTGACAGAACAAAGGAGCCCGGCTCACTTGGCGAGCCTCTTTACCTTGACGTTGCTACAACCCTCCTTGAGGCAGGTCTTTCAGACATCACCCTTACAGGCGGACGTTACGGTCTTGGTTCAAAGGATACTCCTCCTTCGTCAGTATTCGCTATTTACAAAGAGTTAAAGAAGGCAAATCCCAAGAAGAGATTCACCATCGGTATCGTTGATGACGTTACCAACCTTTCACTTCCTGAGGTTAAGCCTGCACCCATCACATCCGCTAAGGGTACCGTTGAATGTAAGTTCTGGGGTATCGGCGGTGACGGAACTGTTGGTGCAAACAAGGATTCGACAAAGATCATCGGTGATCATACCAATAAATATATCCAGGCATACTTCCAGTATGACTCAA
>JAEEVO010000037.1 GCA_016290905.1 Lachnospiraceae bacterium
TATCCCGGTAGAAAATATCCCTGAACTCACCACAGACATAAAGACAATTGAATTAAAGACTATGGAGGCTTCATGGTACAGAATAGGAGCCGATATGGCAGAATATGAAATAGTGGCAGAAAGACCTGAGGACAGTTCTGTATATGTATACAATAAATATGGAGAAGAAGTCTTTACAACACATGTTGTGGATGCATCATCCAGGATACCTCTTCCCAAAGACGGATATATAGTATTCTTAGGCAAGACAGGAGACAATATAAATATCAAATAAAGAAACAGGAGGCAAATTGCCTCCTGTCAGATTGAAGACAAAGTCCGAGGCTAGTCGCCTCGGACTTATCTTTTTTGAATGTAAAAAGTGCCAAAAAGCCTTGAAATATCTGGCTTTTTGGCACTTTTTGTGTTATAATTATCTCATAGAGCAAAAGGAGGTACAGGTTCATGATGACACAAAATTCTGACAAAAAACGCGGACAGATCGTTATGTTCTGTATGGATGACATGGTACCGAAAGATCATCTTTTGAGAAAGATTGACAAGGCAATCGATTGGAATTTCATCTATGACCTTGTTGCTGAAAAATACTCTCCTGACCAGGGTCGTCCCAGTATGGATCCTGTCATGCTCATAAAGATTCCATTTATTCAGTACCTGTATGGTATCAGAAGCATGCGCCAGACTATAAGGGAAATAGAAGTAAATGTGGCATACCGTTGGTTCCTTGGCCTGGATATGCTTGACACAGTTCCTCACTTTACCACTTTCGGTAAAAACTATACAAGACGCTTTAAGGATACCGACCTTTTTGAACAGATATTTAAAAAAATCCTGGAGGAATGCTATAAATTCAAACTTGTAGATCCCAGCGAAGTGTTCGTTGACGCCACTCATGTAAAAGCACACGCAAACAACAAGAAGATGCAGAAAAGGATTGCAGAACAGGAAGCACTGTTTTATGAAGAAATGCTACGCAAGGAAATAAACTTGGATCGTGAAGAGCATGGTAAAAAGCCCCTGAAGGATAACGATGACGATAATGACCATGATGACCCCACATCAGGAAGTGGCGGGACTGGGAAAGAGGTCAAGACCAGCACTACCGATCCGGAAAGCGGGTGGTTTCACAAAGGGGAACACAAAGAGGTATTCGCTTATTCGGTTCAGACCGCTTGTGACCGGCATGGCTGGATACTTGATTATACAGTAAATCCTGGAAACCTTCATGACAGCCGTACATTCAAAGGCCTTTTTGATAAAATAGATGACATTGGGATTAAAAGACTGATAGCTGATGCAGGATACAGGACACCCGCCATTGCAAAACTGCTGATAGATAAGGGAATCGAACCCGTATTCCCATACAAAAGACCTATGACGAAGAAAGGTTTTTTTAAGAAATATGAATACGTGTATGATGAATACTATGATTGTTATATATGTCCCAATGATAAAGTTTTAAACTACCATACAACGAACCGTGAAGGATACCGCGAATACAGAAGCTGTGGGATAAGCTGCGCGAAATGTCCTTACATTGATAGATGTACCGAAAATAAAAACCATGTAAAAACAATTACAAGGCATATCTGGGAAGACTATATGGAAATCTGTGAGGACATCAGACATACAAGAGGAATGAAGGAACTTTATTCCCTGCGTAAGGAAACCATAGAGCGATTGTTCGGTACAGCCAAGGAAGCTCACGGATTCAGATATACAAACATGATAGGCAAAGCCCGTATGCAGATGAAGGCCGGGCTCACCTTTGCATGCCTGAATTTAAAGAAACTGGCAAAAATGAAGGATAAGATGGGGCTATTTATGAGTTTTTATAATAGTTTATTGTCATTTTTCTCAAAAAAAGAGTGCTATGCATAAAATCAACGCAGTTTTGAAATCTAAAGGTTTTCAAAACCGCGTTTGTCTTCAATCTGAGAGGCTTTCCAAAGCCTCTTTTTTTATGTCAGTTTCAGTTCAAATGCCTTTCAACCATAAAGCATTCGCTCTGATCAAGCTTTTATCGTTCGATGAACATCGTATAGAATTTACCGCCGTTCGAACCTTTCATATAGTCAGGTTCTTCTCTTGTGAGCACCAGGGAATATGCCGAGATATCCCGGTCGTTTATCCATGAAGCATCAAATATACCCGAGAAGACAAATATACTGCCATTCTCCTGTGAATATCCTGTTTCTCCGTTCTTCAGCCTCGAATATAAGAAATTATCGATCTTATCTTCACTGCCGTTAAGCACAAGGCGTTCTGTGTTGTTTTGAAAGACAAATGTATTTTCGTCAACCTGCATCGTTTCAAAAATTTCATAAGCTACTCGCTCACCTGTTTCCCTGTCAGTTGTTGAAGCATACATAGACGCACCATTCAATTCCGGATAGTAATAGCAGTCTATGACCACCGTTCCCGAGTGTGGATTCCAATCCTCATCATCGTATTCGGAATCATACGAAGCGACGAAATGGTTTTCTTCCTTTATCTCAACTTTGGCGTTTGTTCCGCCGTCCATCAGATCAATGATGGTCTGCAGTGACTGCGTCATTTCCTCTTCTGCCTGATTTGTGTCAAAGGTTGCTACATATGCCTTTTTGAAGGATACAAACGGGATAAAATATCCCAAAGAAACAGCCTTCATATCTTCGGTAACATAGGTTGTTCCTTCCTTGACTCTCTTGTTATATTCTTCAACATACTTCTCAACAGTATCCCCGAACAGATTTGTCATTTTATCGGCACGCTTATTGATACCGCTGTAAGACAGCGACTCCATACTCTCCCACTGCGCCAGAAGGAAATCATAGTCACCGATGGCCGGATCCTCGTAGCCTGTTTCGTCAACATAGTAATCCGGGTCATTATCCCGGATAAACTTGAAGTACTCCTGCCATGCCGCCATATCTGTTTCATTCGGAGAACCGTCGGCATTTTTCTTCGGAGCATCCGGAGCTACTGGTGCATTTTCTCCATAAATCCTTTTAAGAACATCTGATGAACCGGCAGCATACACTACCGTAGCAGCTGATACTGCCATAACCAGTAGCAGTGCCAGACTCACCAGACCGGGTTTATATCTTTTCAAGTCCTGCCCTCCTTTTCCTTAAATCCTCTTTTATACTCACTAAGCTGATAGTATACCGTTTCTATTATTTTTTCACACCTCATCAGTCAGCTTCGCTGACCGCTGTTATCTCGCTTTTATGGTGATATTCGCTTTTTTACTCTTCAGCGGTGCCCAAATATTCTTGTCCCAGAATGTGATAATCTCTCTTGTGCCGTCATTTACCTTTGTCTGGTTAAACAGTAATCCGACCTCGGCATAGCCCTTATCCTGAACGATAGTGAGGCTGTCGTTTCCGTTCGGCTCTACATGGTATTCCACATCCGATATCACATATCCTACAACATCATTGCTTCCCGTATTTGTTATGCCTGTCGCAGTATGTGCCGATGCCTTCCTATCGGATGACAAGGTCTGATAATCATCAAAGCTGCCGTATTCCATGGTGGTATTGATCATTCCCGAGCTTCCCAGATACATCGCGTTTGCAAGCCTGTCCGTAAAGATATATACTTTTGCATCCGTTGAGCACAGGAATCTATATACCGATATCCCGCCCGATTCGGAACACTTAAAGACTTTCTGTCCGTTTATGGTCAGGGTATCACACAGATTGTACCAGTTTTTCTTGAGCCTTCCCAGCTTAAGGTTCCAAATCCTGTTTGAAAACGCTGACATATCATGGACAAGCTCCATTGAAGCTACGCCCTCATAAACTCCGGCAGGGCTTCCGTGGTAGGTGCTTAAATCCTGCACCTTTATCAGGTTGATATAGACATTCCAGGTCTGTTTGTTGCCTCTTACTCCCATGAAAGTGAACCTTCTGGTAGTCGTACCGTTAAAGTTCAGTTCCCACTTCCCGTTGGGATCCCTCTCCATCAGATATTCATTAAGTTCTTCATAAAACAGATCAAGACACTTGGTGGCATTCACGCCGTTTACCCTGATCTCCCATCTGTCAAGGTCTTCCAGATATCCCGCATAGCAAACTTCCGCGATCTTCTTCGCATATACGAGCGCTTGTCCTACCGGATTCAGTGAAATAATATCTTCTCCCGAAGGTCTCGCAGATACTTTTTTCAATATCAGATTGGCTACATCCATAGGATCGTCAAACATGCTCATGGTGTTTCTCCACTCCTCTTTACTCGTGAAATCCCATGAGCCTCTGAGCATTATGCTTCCCGCATCCACTATGACAGCCGCATCAAATCCGTCTACGAAAATACCGCTGAGTCTTACAATGACCTTTTCGATATATCCGTCCTTTACTTCATCTATCCTGAGGTAATCCTCGTATGCTTTCTGAGCAGTCTTTACATCATTGATATTGATATCGTTTTCATCAAGGAAGTCAATAATGCATTCATCAAGCTGCTCTCCCTCCAGTTTACCCGACCACTTAAGCTTTCCTTTGATATTTACGCCTCCGAAGCTTATCGTTGCCGGAAAGAAATTCGATTTTTCATCCGTATAGATCCGCTTATAATCTATTCCTTCAAGCTTTCCCTTTTCCGCTGCTTCCGTCTTCTCGCCGGAAAGAAACGGGATCAGCAGGAATGCGGCAATTATTACAACCATTATCTTTTTCGCCATATTCTCCCATCCTTTCCAGATCAGGCAAGTGACTTTTCAAGGGTCTCAAGCAGAGCTAAATACTGCTCCGATACCCCTGCCTGCTTAGCCTTTGCCAGATAAGTCCCTGCCTTTTCAATATCCTCGATACCGTACGAAATGATTGAAGCAAAAAGATTCACATCCCCGTTCCGGTCGTCCAGCAGAAGACCGTTGTTCACATAATAAGCCGCCTTTTCAAGATCGCCGGCACCCAGGTTTATATATGCCGCAAATGCATACGAACCCGTCGAGAAAGGAGCCGTAAGTACCAGCTTTTCTACAGCTTCGGCTGCTCCTGCCATATCCTCATGCTCGAGATACCACATTGTGATCAGCATATGATAGGTACTGCTGAACCCGTTCTCGATACGTTCACCCTTTTGAGGCACATAAGCACATATCTCATACAGCTTCTTTTCAAATACGGTAAGTTTGTCATATATCTGTTTTAAGCTGTCGGTTCCCATTCCTTTAAGCATCCCGGTATCCGGTACCATGTTTTCGGCCAACGGGTTAAGCGCACCGTATTCCCTCAGGGTCTTTGCCTGTTCGGCATCGGTCTTCTCCACAAAAACTGCTTCCATAAAATACGGAACAGGTGTGGTCAGGCTCAAGCCGTATATCTCGTCCCAGTCACAGATGAGGCCGTCTTCCTCTACCGCCGTCCCTTTTTCCTTCAACAAAAGCCCGACAGCATATCTCAGCGCCGAAACAGATCCCTGTGCAAAGGTAAAGCCGTATATCGAAGGGATGGGCGCACCGATCTTCATATAGTCAACTGCAATACAGTACATATCGTTTACTTCAGTGTCAAACCCTTCAAAACCCTGTCCGAGATCAAGCTTGTATTCTTTTAAGGCATCCGTATTTTTTACAAATTCTTCCACTGCCGCCTTATCCGTCTTAAATATCTCGGGAAGTTTTTCCGAATGCGAAGGCTCATCATCAGACTTTATCTGTCCTGTATTATCGTCCTTAACGGGATCGACGGCGTCTTTCCCCGGTTCTTCATTCCCCGGCTGTTCCGTTACCGGTGCCGCCGAAGGCGTAGCCGAATTCTCTTTTTCCTCACTCTTTGAACAACCGGCCGCAAATATGATCACGGAAAGAACGATCGTAAAAACAATCAGTAATTTAGATTTCAAAAGAGTACCTCCCGGGATCATCCCTTGTAATTACCTAAACTGTCCGGATTATCGCTATACGCTGTAACTTTCATAAGCACTTCCTCAGTGTCGTTCTCATATCTTATTACCCTGAACAGGATACCGGTCTTCGGATCATATGCAAAGCTGTGCTGTGTCCATGCTCCCTTATCCTTGCAGACCGCACATTCAACTCCCGCTATGTTCTCGGTACCTATCTTTTCAAGAGTCGCTGATATTGTAAATCTGCTGTTTGCACCCATGATTGTCACGCCGTCACGATAATCGGCAGACATCTGTCCCCATGTAGAAAGATTTCCGTTATCTTCATATCCGTCAAAATCATACCATTCGTGAAGCTTTTCATTTAAAGCATCTTCGGTAATCGGGTCATCGCTTTCGAAGGCCGCTCCGTCCTCATAACTCTTTCCGTCCATGCTGCTGCTTGTAAATCTGTCATACCCGCCGTTTGAATTCTTTATATAAGCTTCGGATTTACAGAATTGAGAGCCGTTCTCATCAACAGCATACAGATATCCGTAATAATAATTACCATCCTTCCTTGCATATCTGACTTTCATGTATCCGTAATCAACCTCTATGCAATAGTTCTCGGGAAGTATTTCCAGAGCATTTGCCGCAGGTATTATATCAGGCATTATCGCTTCCTGCTGTTTTATATAATCCCGGCTGTAACATTCAGATGCATGTGACATCCAGATCGTCAAATAATCTATTTTAGTATCATCTTCCGAATAACAGCTGACTATTATACCGATTTTCTTGCTTCCTGCTCTCTTAAAATATATCTGCCCCATAAGGTCGGAATCCTTTTGGAATCCGCAGTTTTCTATCAACTGTTTGTCAAGCGATGCAAAAAGCTCTGATTTAGTGGTCTTAACCCCGTATAGATTCCATTCATCGCCATACATGCTCATCACAAGGTCACCGGAGGACTTATAGGTGAAGCTTTCGGCGTCACATATGCTTATTTCATCAGGTCCGCCGATTTCCGAAAGATAAGACGCAATCTTTTTCTCCATGGTAGTCCTGTTCATACCGGTATTTCTTTCAGGCCTGTCCTGATTGCTTCCGGATCCGTTGTCCCCACTGTCATTTGTTACCGTTTTATCATCATTTTCACCCGTATTACTGTCTGATGATGTTTTTCCGTCAGCATCCGTCTTACTGCTGTTTGAACCGCTGTCTGAGTTTCCTGTGGAAGTATCCTTATCCCCGGAGCTGCATGCGGTAAGCGCAAATGCCAATACCAGCACTGCAACGATAGTTAAAAACTTTTTCATAGTCCCTGCCCTCCTCTTATGTCTTTTTGCTATAATTTTATGCTTAAAATAAGCTGATTTAAGCATATC
Organism: Lachnospiraceae bacterium; assembly: GCA_016290905.1. Lineage (GTDB taxonomy): Bacteria > Bacillota > Clostridia > Lachnospirales > Lachnospiraceae > RUG11977. The sequence goes on from JAEEVO010000037.1 coordinate 7,209, forward strand.
CCCTTACCCTTTAAAAGTAAATAGGACTTGGTTTTAAACCAAGTCCTATTTTAGTCCTATGATATAGTTAAATTCGATATTCCGACGATCAGTTTCCGCTTGCTGCCTCCAACAGCTTCAGCAGGCCTTCCTTATTTTTTACTTTCAATTTTGAGAAGATATTTGAAATATGATTCTTAACCGTAGATTCGGAAATAAACAGCGCCTCACTTATCTCGCTGCGCGATTTTCCGGAAATATACTCCTTAAGAACCTCCGTTTCACGTTCGGTAAGCATACCCGATCTCGCAAACTCTTCTATTCTTTTATCTGTCTGTTTTTTATCTCTGTCCGGATCTTTTTCTGCATTTCCGCCGGCTGAAACAGCCCCTGTCTGCCCTGCTTTTCCGCCTGTATTCTTTAACGGATCATCTGCTGACTTCACCTGTTCTGTGACTGTATTCTCCTTTATCTTTCCGTGGGCACCTATCCGTCTGCCGTTTCTTGAACGGACATCAAAGAATGCCGCTACCGCCAGCAGCAGCCCGCAAACAACGCATATGCCCGCGACAACCTTTTTTCTTCCGGTCTTTGCCCCGGTTTTCTCCCCCTCGGCGGTCAGTGCTTCATTCATGCCCGGATAAAGCTTAACGTCCGAATCCTTATAGTAACCGTTTGCAATCGTTTTTACAACAGCCTCGGGCACTTCCGCACCCTTTTCATCCGAATTGATCACATTGTAATTTTCACCGTTCTTCAGCTCTCCGGTAACCTTTTCGTCAATTATCCTGCAGGCTATATAATCCGTCCTTCCTTCCCTTCCCGCCGATGTTTCCTGATTCTCAAGCATTACCGGGTGAAAAACAAGATGGGAAGCATCATCCGATCTGTTATTTTCTATGGTACAGAAGCTGATCTCAACGATACCCGTCGGAAGTCCCACACCTATCTGATCGGCAGGTCCTACCCAGACAGCTCCTTCCTTCTTAGCACTGTTTCCCGAGATCAGGCAGTTTGTTACATAAACAGGTGCTGTCTCGCTGCTGTGAAGCACCATCCCGCCGCCAAAGCTGTCCGCAGTGTTATTTATTATCCTGCAGCTGTCAACGGTCACTTTTGAGCCTGTAGACATGAACCCGCCGCCGTAAGGTGCCGAATTACCTTCTATCAGACAGTTCTTTATAAGTGCTTCCGAGTTTGCAAGCAAAATCCCTCCGCCTCCCGACGGAAAGCTGTTCTTCTCCTTAAACACAACTCTTACATTATCCTTAACCGTAACGCCTTCAACCGTTCCCTTTATACCGCCCAGCGTAACAATACCAGTATATGCATGGTTTCCGGTAAAGGTGCAGTCCGACATCTCCAGAGACGTATTCTTCCCGTTACACCAGAATACTCCTTTTTCACATATGTTCCCGCTGAATGTACAGTTACTTACGGAAACCTTTGCCCTGGTACCCATATCCGCATTTCCGTCCGTGTACTGCAGGTACATGGCTGCCCCGTATTTGGTGCAGTAATTCTTAATACAGCAGTTCTTGACCGTAAGCCCGACAAACCCTTTTACCGTAAAGCAGCCCTTTCCGGATCTGTCCCCATGGAAAGCATCGAACGAAGACGCATCACCGGGATTACCCGAAGGACTCACATAACCGCCGTCAAACGTTATGTTTTCTAGAGAAACATTTATCAGCTCACTCTCAACTCCGGGGCCTGATATATTGAACAGAGCTTTACGGAAAACCGAGCCGCCCTCTTTGCCTACCAGCCTGACACTTTGATCTATCTGAACATATATATCTTTTTCATCAAATTCAATATCCCCTACATATATAACATCCCGTTTTTCGGACAGTGCCTTTATCAGCTCCGCCCTTGTCGTTATATATGCCACATCACTGCTCTGCATATCGGCCTCTGTGCTTTTTGCGTTTGTAAACATGAGTCCCGCAAAAAGCAGTACCGTAAATACCAATGCTTTAAATGCCTTCCCCTTAAAAGCCATTTGTCAAACGCCTCCAATACCCAAAATAAACTCCGGAATCATTTTAGCATAACTACCGTTTTTTAACAAGGATATTTTCGACAAAAAGGTCAATCAGAGGGACGGTTCTGCGATTGAAATGCTTAACATTTCAATCGCAGAACCGTCCCCCTGATTGACCTCTGATTGACTTCCCGACCAACTTAATTCACAGTGTAACCGCAAGCACGGCAAGTGCTGCGAGCATCGCGGGAACGGATACTATCACGCCGTTCTTTATATACGCTGAGTATTTAAACGGAACATTGTTTTTCTTTAATATATTACTCCACATGATTGCTGCAAGTGCACCAACAGGAGTAAGCAGCGCGCCAAGATTGGATCCGATGATGGCGGCGTATACAGCAGGCTGCCTTACAGCCTCCGTTGCATAGCCTATTACAGGACAGAACAGCACGCTCATCGGGATATTGTTTATGATGTTTGCGGTAAGGAACGAAGCTCCTCCGTATGAAAACTCGGGCTTTGAACATTCCAGCAGATTACTGAGCAGACCTGTAACATTATATTTATCAAGTGTAAGAACGATCACAAACATTGAAAGGATGAAAGGTATCATCTCCCAGGGCGCACGCTTTAAGCAGCTCTTAAGTTCATTCCCTTTAGTATGTGAAAGCTCCCTGTAAGCAAAATCGAAAACGAAGAGGCTCGTTGCAAAGCAGAGGGTTATGAACCACATCTCGATCTGTATGTATGCCGAAATGACAAGCATCAGCGTACATGTTCCCAGATGGAAAAGTCCGATCCCAAGAAGCCTCTTGTCCGTAATCTTCTCTTCCGTAGGCTTGGGCGAAAGCGGAAGTGAAAGCTTTTTCCTGAACATTAAGTAAAGAACTGCAAATGCGGTAAGTCCTGCCGCAAGCGTAGGTAACGCCATAACGCCGAAGTAATCCATGAAGCCTATACCGTTGGCTGTTGCCAGATATATGTTCGTCGGATTTCCTATAATGAACATCATGCTCCATGTATTTGCAGCCACAAGCTCACAGAACAGATACGGCGTCGGGTCAATCCCGGCATTTTTTGCAAAGTAACATATGAACGGCGTAAACGTAAGTATGATTATGTCGTTAGATGTAAATACAGTCAGTACCGAAACGATGACAAACAGGAATACAAACAACTTTTTCTGGCTGGCTTTAGCCTTGTTCAGCGTAATACATGCGAGATATCTGAAGAATCCTACTTCGTCAAGGAATACGGAAAGCATGGACATGGAGAAGAACAATACAAGTATCTTTATGGGATTTACCGCAGTATCGGCACTCAGACCTGCGAATACCTCCTTTAAGGAAATACAGTCCGTGATCACAAGTGCGGCTGCGCCCAGAAGTACCACCATCCAGTAAATACTTACACTGTGCTTTCTCACATTCACGGATGGCTTAAAAAGTATTGATGTGAGCATGCCCGCACAGGTAAATATGGATATCCCGACTGCTGTTTCCACTGTTTTTCTCCTTCGTATCTATCTCATCATCCTAAGGGCTTTCGCCCGAAGGATCTGTTCACTGTGAAATCTGTAAGATTCTTCGCTTCGCTCAGAATGACATACTTAAAGAATGTCATTCTTAAAGAATGTCATATCGAAAGTGTCAAAGTCACCTTGAAAACGCCTTCAGCGTTTCCTCGGTAACAAAACGATGCTCCGCATCTCATTTCAGTCGGGGCTTGAACCCCGCCTGAAACGAAGATTTCCCCCCACCTTCGCTACGCTAAGAGGTGGGGGATATCTTCTGTTTTGTTATACAATATACATTCCAAATTCGATAGTATATATCTCCTCTTTATATAAGTCAAGAGCTATTTTTCACAAAAAGTCATTTCAACTGATTGTTTTTTATGGTAAAACGTCCCGTCACTGTTGACACGCCGAACATTATAGTATTATAATATTACCTGATAACGTATATAACAAAACGAGATACGACGCATCGTTTTGTTGCCCCAGAAATGCCTAAGGTGTTTTCGAGGTGACATTAACTTGCAGAAAAGCGAAAGGAGATGCCATACATATGAGAAAAAAACACAGTTTTATCTTCCTGTTGATAATGATGTTTGCAATAACCGTAATACTGGGAGCATGTTCCGAAAAGGAGCCCAAAAGCATCACCGTCACTGCCGACGGACGTATTCTTGAAGAAAACGAGGATGGCGAAGATACCAAAGACCAATCCGAAAAATACACCGACTCCCAGCTGATGGAAATCGGCAAGGAATACTCAGCGAAGGAAAATGTATCCTTTGAGCTTTTCAAGGTGTCTTCTTCCGAGGCATTTACAAGCTATCTCGGATATACCACGATTTATTACAAAGCACGCGAAGGTCAGAAGTATATTGATACGATACTGTCCTTAAAAAACAACAGCAATTCCGAAATAGGTCCCGATCTCTTCTCTGTCGATTTCGTAGATGATAACGGCAAATCATATGGTCAAGGAACCATTGCACTGGAAAATAACACGAACACTTCCACCTTTAATATAGATACAGATTGGGGCCTAAAGCATACTATCGCGCCCTCTGCCGAAGGTAAGGTTCATCTCGGAAGCACCGTTCCTTTAGAAACAAAAAACGGAAATATCTATGCCACCATCGGAGGAACGACCTACAAAATACCATATGATTCAAGCAAAAACATTTCTGCCGCTCAGGAATTAACTTTGGGAGAAACATATAAAATCGACGGTTGCGGTTCCTTCACCATTTCTAAAATGATGTATGCCGAGAGCCAGATCCTGCCCTCTAACTCTACCGGAACCGGCAGTGTTTTAACAATAAAGGAGTCCGAAAACATTGCTCTCGCGGTATATTTAAATCTTACCAACGAACTGGCCGAAAAAATCTCGGTAAGAAGTCTCTTATGGGGAAATGCATACTTTAGTGACGGGAATTTATACGCCGGAACAGACTTTCTGGAAAACCAAAGCGGTACCGGATTTGCACAACGGTTCATTTCGAATTCTATAGAGTCTTCAGAAACAAGTTCTGCAGTCTATGTTTTTGAAATGCCTAAGGAATATATGAATAAACCTGTAACACTCTGCTTTTACATGAACGGAAAAGAGTATACCTACAGCTACAATCCATAATAAAAGAAAGAAGGAATAACCATGCGTGTCGGAACGGGATATGATGTACACAGACTGACGGAAAACAGAAAACTGATACTCGGCGGAGTCGAGATACCATATGAGAAAGGGCTTTTAGGGCACAGTGACGCAGACGTGCTTGTACATGCGATCATGGATGCCATACTGGGTGCCGCCGCCCTCGGCGACATAGGAAAGCACTTTCCGGATAACGATCAAAACTACAAGGATATATCGAGTATAATACTGTTAAAAAAAGTTGCCTCCATAATCCGTGAAAACGGGTATACGATAGGCAACATAGATTCAACTATAGTGGCGCAGCGCCCCAAGGTGGGACCGTTCATACAGCAGATGCGTGAAAACATCGCCTCCGCACTTGAAACCGATATCTCAAGGGTAAGCGTCAAAGCTACCACAGAGGAAGGCTTAGGCTTTACCGGTGAAGGCCTGGGAATAGCCGCACAGGCTGTATGCCTGCTCGAAGACCTATAAGTCTACCGGACTGCTTATACAAGCAGTCCGTTTTTTTACGAATCCTTTCTCTCTGCTGTGGGCAGTGTAATATAAACCTCAGAAAAGTCATTATATACGAAACAGATCTCACCGTCGACCATTATCGCATAATACATGCCTTCGGAGAACTCGGGATAATAATCAAAGGTATCTCCGTCTTTTACTTCTTTTTTCACATCTCCGATAAACTCAGGCGTCTTGAATATCTTGACATTATTGTTGTTGATCTTGATCTTTAAGGCACCAAGTTCACGCATTTTTCTTATTGCTTCAGTATCTGTCAGGATATAGCTGGTTGAAACATATCCCGTAACATTACCGGATATGATTTTGTACCACTCATCCCCGCGGTCTACTATCCTGCCGAATCCGTTTGCGGGAAGCGTTGCAATGACCTTGGAATTTTCAATGCCTGCTTCTTCCCTGACATTCATGCTGTCCTTAACATTTGCGATTATATAGTCAAATATGGTTTCATCCGGAAGCACAAGCTCATCCGGATTTTTCTTATCTTTGTCGTTCTCGTCAGGAGAAACAGGTTCTTTCTCTCCGTCATCTTCCGGTTTTTCATCGGGAGCTGATTTCTTAACCTTTTTCGCCACCTCAGCAAGCTGCTCCTGTAATTCCTCACCTTCTTTTTCGTCCGGTACGGCCGGCTCCCGTACAACAAGGAACACTATCCACGCAACGGCAATAACGCCGAGGATCAATCCCGAAAAAAGCCTGTATTTCTTTTTCATCTTAATTACCTTCCATCTTATCTTGTTATTCTTTCCGTCCTGTTTTACAGATCAGTCCTCTTTTTTTATTTCTTCGAAGGCGGATTAAAGTAATTCAATACCTTTGTCTCATAATTGTAGGCATATGCCCTTTCAGAACTAAATTCAAAGAAGAAGCAATAGCCGCCCGCAAGATTTATCCACTTATATGTCCCGTCAGCTATCTTTTCCGTTACGCCCGACTGCCTGTCAAGTACATATATCGCATTTGCATCCTGCTCATCACACTGATAGAAAACATACCTTCCGTCATCAGTCACATTATAATACCTTGAGACGGGTTTGTCTACTATACATTGTGCATTACTTCCGTCAAGCTTCGAAAGATACAGCCTGTATTTTTCACCATCGGTGGAAATATAGAACATACCTTCATCGGTGGCAATGGGAAGGTATGCGGACGCGCTGAAAGCAACTCCGTAACCGCCTGTCGGTGTAACATAGTGGATATCATGATCCTGAAGGTTTCCGGAATAATATACCATGCCGTTATAGGCAGAAACCATCGGAGTATCGTCACTTACCGTCTTTCTCTCGTTATTTCCGTCAATCTCGGAGATATAAAGCGTCAGAGCCTTATTTCTGTATATCTGATAATAAAGCTTATTATCATAAGCAAGGAGCCCGCCGACCGGATCTGAGGTTATCATCTTCAAATGCTTTCCGCTCTTCGTAACACGGAAGACACCTGTACTGTAAAAGATGAATATGCTCTGTGTAGGATTCTCCTTTTTGTTGTTCATACGTGCATAATACACATAATTATCATCAACATTGATATATCTTGCATAATCGTCATAAAGCTTTTCAAAATCGTTGAGTGACGAAGACATGGAATACAATGTATTGTCATCATTGGGATTACTGAAATATATGCGTCCGTCCTTTTCGCAGAAAAGACCTCCGTTATAAAGGTTGCCTGCGCTGTTCCCGACAACGCCGGAAGAACTGAGTACAGTCCTGTTTGTAAGGTAATTATACAATACCAGAAATCCGAGTACAATAACAATAACGATGACAGCAATAAGTGGTTTGAGGCTTTTTTTGTTTTTCTTTGCGGTAACACGTGCTTTTGAAGTGCCGCCGCTGCTTTGCCCATATGTTCTGACCGGCCTGACCTCACGTTTGATAGGTGTATCTGCCATACCGCAAGCCTCCTTTCCACATGTTATAGGTGCTAAAATCTCTAAGCTTAGAGTGCATCCTCAAGTTATAGGTGCTTAGAGATTTCTTTACGCGGCGTTTAGGCATAGCCTAAACTTTTTCGCTAAAATCTCTAAGCTTATAATACAACCTCATGTTACCGGTGCCTAGAAAATTTTTCCAAAATTTTCTAGGCTTATTATACACCACTTGTAAAATATATGCAATATATACGCAACAAAAAAACTGTTGCATTCTACGTCAGTGGGATGATATGATATCAGTTAACAGGTAAATACCCAAATATATAAAAAGGAAATAACCTTATGCGATATCCAGATTTTTTAAAGCCCGGTGACAGGATTGGCTTTATAGCGCCGTCCTTCGGATGTGCGGGATTTGAACCATACTATTCGAGATTTCAGTCTGCCCTTCGGTTCTTCAAGTCGGAAGGCTATGAAACCATATGCGGACCCAATGTTTTTCTTGACGAAGGCATAGGTAAAAGCAGTACCCCTGAGAAATGCGGAAATGAGATAAACGATTTCTTTCTGAATGAAAAATCCGATATCATCATATCCGTAGGCGGTGGCGAGACCATGTGCGAGGATCTTGACTATGTATCCTTCGGCAAGATCGCATCCGCCAAACCGGTGTGGTTCATGGGATACTCAGACAATACAAACCTCACCTTTACGCTTCCTACGCTTTGTGACACAGCCGCAATATACGGTCCGAGTGCCTCGTCCTTTGGTCAGAAGCCGCAGCACCGTTATCTTAATGACTTTTATTTATTGCTAAAAGGAAATAAACTTGATTTCTCCAATTATGACTTCTGGGAAAAGGAAAATCCCGAGGTAGAAACTAATCCTTTAGCAACACTTAACGCAACCGAGCCCTTCAGTCTCTCAGTCTATAACGACGGGAAGCTTTCGTCCGATATAGAGCTTTCCTTCTCCGGAAGACTGCTCGGAGGATGTCTCGATCTGCTCGTCTGTCTCTGCGGAACTCGTTTCGACAAAGTAAAAGAATTTAACGAAAAGTATAAAAAAGACGGTATCATCTGGTTCCTGGAGTCCTGCGACCTAAGCCCTCTTTCAATCATACGCGGCTTATGGCAGTTAAGGAACGCCGGCTGGTTCGATACAGCAAAGGGATTTCTTATAGGAAGGTCGCTCCACTATAAGGATGAGATTATGGGAACCAATTGTCTAAAGGCCTATGTTGATTCCTTAAAGGACCTTAACATTCCTATTGTCCTCGATCTGGATATAGGCCATCTGCCTCCCCAGATGCCTGTAATATCCGGAGCCATAGGTGATGTGACGGTAAAAGGTAATTCTGTCAAGTTAACTCATAGATTATGCTAAGAATCGAGGCTGACTCCTACTCGATGCGATTGGCCACTTCGCTTGCACTGAGGGCATTCGCTTATCGCACAAAAAAGGATATCAGATTTTCTTAAGCCGTTTTCCTGCCGGCAGAATTCATCTGATATCCTTATTTTTTCGTTTTTTATCATTATCACCTTGAAAACGCCTTCAGCGTTTCCTCGGTAACAAACCGATGCTCTATCACAGATATTTAAGAAGTTCCTTTCTTGCTGCGTCAAGCCTTGCATCCGACAGCCCGAAATCCATGCGCTTGTATGACCATGCGGCACGTCCTATGTTATACTTCGTAAATACTTCATTTATGGTCTTATACCACTCAATTGTATCTTCAGGTGAGACAAACTCGATCACGCCGTATTCTCCGCAGTAGAGATACGTATTCTCTTTCTCAGCCTTATCTATTGCCTGCTTGAACTGTTCCTCAAAATATTTGCTGTCTATCACTTCATCCTCAGAAGCAGCGCCCGCCGGAACAAAGAAATCCTTTTCCCATGTAGTGCTTATCGGATGGCATAATGCTTTGTACTCCTTATAGGAAACCTTAAACGGCATCCTGAAATCTCTCGGCATAACATCAATCCAGCCGGCTCCCTGATGAGTAAAGATCAGAGGTTCATAGCAGTGGAAATTGTAAACAATGTTCTCATCATAGGGAGAATCCAAATCCTTTACCGAAGATACATGGTTATTCCAGTATGAACCTACAAGGATTTTTACGGAAGGAGCTATCTTCCTTATCCTCTCAATACATCTCTTCGCGATCGCATTCCATGTCTTACTGTAAGACTGATCCGTTACCTCATTTAAAAGCTCGAAAGCAACTCTTTCCCCGATATTTCCGTAACGTGTTGCAAAATTTTCCCAAAGCTTTATAAAGCGTTCCTGATAATCCTCATTCTCAAAAAATCCGGTCTGGCCGTAATGGCTGTCAAAACAGAATCCGAAGGTCATATGCAGATCGAGTATCATATTGAGATTATGCTTCCCGCACCACTCAATAGCCTTATCAATATATGTAAAACCCTTATCGATATAATTGCCTGCCTCATCCTCGATCAGGTTATAATCCACCGGGATCCTTACATGATCGAGCCCCCACTCTGAAATGATTTTAAAATCATCCTCAGAAACAAATGAATCATAGTGCTCATAAGTATGCTTGCACTGAGACAGCCAGCCGCCGATATTTACGCCCTTCTTGTAACCACTCCATTCTTTCATGTAAACCCTCCTGATCTCATATGAATTTTTTTCTTCCCATATTAGGAATAAATACCAAAACTTTCTCTATACCATACAATATTATTATACTTTGTTTTTTATGATTATTCAATGGAATTTTCTGTACAAAAATCACCCGTAAGCAATTCTGTAACAGCCTTTAAGTCCGGCAATATTTTCCATGCCTTCTGCCTTATCTCATCATCGGGCTGAAGGATATCCGGAACCATGATCGGTCTCATTCCTGCTGCATACGCCGCCCTTATCCCGTTAAAAGAATCCTCTATGACAATGCTTTTTTCAGGCTTTCCTCCAAGCCTTTCGCAACTCATAAGGAATATCTCCGGGTCGGGCTTCCCGTGAACAAACATGCCCCCGCCTACTATATCATCAAAATAATCTATCAGTCCCGTTTCGGTAAGCTGCGGTCTCACTCTTTCTATCGGTGTAGAAGACGCAAGTCCTACTCTGTAGCCCTTTTTCTTTAACTCTGCCAGACACTCGGAAGTATAGTACTTAAGCGGCATCCCGAACTCCCCGACGTATTCGTCAAATACTTCGAGCGTCTTGTTCCTGAACTCCTCCCCGCTCATATCCACTCCGCTTTCCTTTAAATATCTGTCCAGAACGGAAATGATATTTTTATCCGGCGTCCCGATACACTCCTCAAATGCCTGCTGTATATTCTTAACGTTATATTTTTCAGCCAGATCAAACCACGCCTTCCTGTCCACATTTTCAGAATCGAACAGGACGCCGTCCATGTCAAATATTATTGTGTACATTTTCTTTATCCTTTCTTCCGACTAAATTGTCTGACAAACAAAGAACCTTACCCATGTCTTTCCGAAGCACAGAATTAATGTGCAGCCCGGATTCACACACCAACCATTCCTTCTATTGATTTCCTACTTATGGTACGGTTCACCACTGATTATCCTGTAAGAACGGTATATCTGTTCCAAAAGCATAACTCTCATCAGCTGGTGCGGGAAGGTCATGTCGGAAAAGCTCAGCTGAAAGTCGCTTCTTTTGAGCACGGCATCCGAAAGCCCCAACGATCCTCCGATTATAAGCATGATGTGCCCGAAACCGTCCACCCCGATCTGCTCAACCTTTTTTGCCAGTTCTTCCGAAGAAAACTTTTTTCCTTTGATTGCAAGGGCGATAACATATGCCCCGTCCTTTATCTTTGAAAGAAGCCTTTCTCCTTCCTTCTCCTTTATCTGCCTGTTTATGGCTTCAGCCGCTCCGTCGGGAGTTTTCTCATCCTGGACTTCGATTATTTCGGGAGTACAGTACCTGCCAAGTCTTTTCATGTACTCGGCTATCGCATCCGAATAGAACTTTTCCCTTACCTTACCTACACATAAAACCGTTATTTTCAACTTCCGTGCCTCCCGTTGCAGTTTGTGCAAAACAACTTTCGAAGTCTTACGCCTTGCTCCATACCCTGCACTTACGTATCATCTTATTCTTAACTTCAAGAATGCTCACGGTATACTTTCCGTATGCCACGTTCTCGCGCTCACCGTCCGAAGGTATCCTGCCGAGTATACTTATCAGAAGCCCGTTTATCGTATCAAAGCTTTCCATGTCCTGCTCAGAGATCTCGATACCGGTCTCCTCGGCAACCTCCTTTAGGTCCGCTTCGCCTCGCAGGATGAACGAACCGTCCTTTGCCTTGATGATCATCTGCTCCTCATTGTCAAACTCATCTTCAATATCTCCGACGATTTCCTCCAATATATCCTCCATAGCCACAATGCCGGCAGTCTGACCGTACTCATCGATAACTATCGCCATATGGTTCTTCTTGACCTGCATCTGGTTAAAAAGTTCATCGATAGTCATTGTATCCGGTACGAAAAACGGCTTTCTCGCAAGGCTTTTCAGCTTTTTCCCCTTATAATCACCCGATGCATAGCACTTTGCCACATCCTTTAAGTGCAGGACGCCGATAATATTGTCAATATCATCAACATAGAGCGGGTATCTTGAAAACGCCTCTCCCGCCATAAAGCTCATGGCGTCCTCTATGCTCATCTCACTGTCAACTGCTACGATTTTAGTCCTGTGAGTCATGATATCCTTCGTCTGCTTTTCATCGAAGGATATGATATTGGAGATCATCTCGGCTTCGTCATCGTCTATGACACCCTGTTCCTGCCCCTCATTTACTATGGAAATGATCTCTTCCTCAGTTACATTTTTCTCAAGATCCTTAAGCCTTATCCCAAATGGGAAAAGGATAACGGCGCAGACGCCCTCAAGCAACGCGCTCAAAGGCCTGAATATAAAGGTTATGAACCTCATGAACCCGAACATCTTGAAGAACTTGTTCTCCGTATTCCTGTTGCCGAGCCTGTCAGGTAATATATAAGTAAAAAGGATAATGAAGAAGATCAGCGCTATAGATGACACTGCAATGATCGCAGCCGTTCCCAGCTCAATATCGGAGCTGCCGCAAAGGGCTCTTAACGGTCCTGCGACAAACAGCATGCCTATGACTATCCAGGCAATGCCTCTTATCAGCCAGCATGCGTTGTAAAAATTCCGTTCATTTTTATCAATAAACTTAACCGCTTTTTCGACATCAATATTTGTTTCATTAGCAAGCTCACGCAGACTGTTTTCTCCGGAATGTTCAAAAACCGACTTCGCAAGTGCTACAAAAAAGTCAAAGATTATGATCAATAGGATTATCAGGGCTCCCGCCCAAGGGTTTATATCCATTTCGTTCCTTTCTGTCTCTATCTCCGGATTTTTTCCGGAACATCGGCATAATGGGATTATATCATATTTGATCGGATTTGAACAGTATAAAATTTTAGGGCTGAAACTACGGAATATACTCCGTAATCTCAGCCCTATTATTGGTTTGATCAATTAAATATCAATAGATATATCCCTTTGCTTTAAGAAGCTCAGCCATAAGAACTGCTCCGCCTGCTGCTCCTCTTAAAGTATTGTGTGACAGACCTACAAACTTGTACTGGTAAACCTTATCCTCTCTTAAACGGCCCATGCATACTGCCATTCCGCCTTCACAGTCACGGTCAAGATTTGTCTGGGGACGATTGTCCTCCTCGAAATAATGGATGAACTGCTTGGGTGCCGAAGGAAGCTCAAGCTCCTGCGGAACGCCCTTAAAGCTTGCCCACTTTTCAAGTATCTGCTCTTTTGTCGGCTTCTTCTTGAAGTTTACAAATACTGCTGCCATATGTCCGTTTGTTACGGGAACACGGATGCACTGCGTTGTGATCACCGGAAGCTCAGCCTTAACGATCTGGCCGTTTTCAATATGTCCCCAGATTCTTAAAGGCTCCTGCTCGGATTTTTCTTCCTCGCCGCCTATATAAGGGATAACATTGTCTATCATCTCGGGCCAGTCCTTAAAGGTCTTACCTGCGCCGGAAATCGCCTGATATGTCGTAGCAACTACAGTCTCGGGTTCAAACTCCGAAAGTGCAAACAATGCGGGCGTATAACTCTGGATCGAGCAGTTGGGCTTAACTGCCACAAAGCCCTTCTTTGTTCCGAGTCTCTTCTTCTGGAACTCAATGACATCAACATGCTCGGGGTTAAGCTCCGGAACGATCATGGGAACATCGGGAGTCCAGCGGTGGGCGCTGTTATTTGAAACAACAGGTACCTCAGCCTTTGCATAAGCCTCCTCGATAGCTCTAATCTCATCCTTTGTCATATCAACTGCGCTGAAACAGAAGTCAACCTTCTTAGCTACTTCCTCAACCTCATTGACATTCATAACGATCATGCTCTTAACTGCCTCAGGCATAGGAGTATCCATCTTCCATCTTCCGCCTACTGCCTCTTCATATGTCTTACCTGCACTCCTCGGGCTTGCTGCAACAACCGCTACTTCAAACCAGGGGTGGTTTTCAAGTAACTGGATAAATCTCTGTCCTACCATACCCGTTGCTCCGAGTATTGCTGCTTTTAATTTTGCCATAATCATCCACCTTCCTTTTATCTTATATGTGTTTTTCTCACGCGGACATTTGTCCGTCTGTGAAAATCTTTTGATATATTACCACATATTTATAAAAAATGCAAGTGGTTTTTGAAAATTTTTTACTACATTTTACATCTGTTATACAAAATGGTCCGAAGGAATTATAGTATCATTAGATCAGGTTGTTGTTTACGCAGTGATCCGGGTTTGAACATACTCTTCCCGGATCGTGATACCGGCTGGGATAAACATATGATCATTTACCCGGTCTGACAAGGAGGAGATTAGCATGAAAAAAAAGGCATTATTTATCGGAGGCACCGGAACTATCAGCACCGCGATCGTAAAGAGGCTTGCAGCCGGGTCTGAATGGGATGTATGGGTACTGAACAGGGGCAGCCGTTCACATGTCCTGCCGGAAGGCGTACATCAGATCACAGCCAACATCAATGATGAACCGGTGGTTCTTGAGAAAATCCGGGACATGTATTTTGACACCGTATGTGAATTCATCGGCTTTACTGTTGAACAGGTTGAGCGTGATTACAGACTGTTTGCAGGCAAATGCGGCCAATATATGTATACCAGCTCTGCATCGGCTTATCATAAGCCCGCGTCAAGTTACATCATCACAGAAGGAACAACTCTGGCAAATCCTTACTGGGAGTATTCCAGAAATAAGATAGCCTGTGAGGAGTTCCTGATGAAGAAATATAAGGAAGAGAACTTCCCCGTGACAATAATCCGTCCCAGTCACACCTATGATGAGAGAAATGTTCCCTTAGGCGTACACGGTAAGAACGGATTCTGGCAGGTAATAAAGAGAATGCAGGAAGGCAAGCCTGTAATCATACAGGGTGACGGCTCAAGCCTATGGACTCTTACCTGGAACAGCGATTTCGCCATCGGATATACAGGACTTATGGGAAACAGACATGCCATAGGCGAAGCTTTCCAGATCACATCCGACGAAGTACTTACATGGGATCAGATATATCAGACGATCGCCGATAACCTCGGAGTAAAGCTTAATGCATATCATGTTTCCACCGATTTCTTAAGAGCCTGTGGGGACCGTTACGGATATGATTTCACCGGTTCTCTTCTCGGTGATAAATCGGTATCCGTTGTATTTGACAATGCGAAGCTTAAAAGAGCCGTTCCCGATATGCAGACCAATGTCAGATTTGATACCGGCGTCAAGATTGCACTTGATTATGTTCTGTCTCATCCCGAAGAGTGCCAGAAAGAAGATCCAGAGTTCGACGCATGGTGCGACAGGGTAATAGATGTTTTGGAAAAAGCTAAATCTGTAATATAAACTGTAAAATTAAGAAGGTTCTGTGAGCAAGCCACAGAACCTTCCTTTAATTTACCTATGATTATGTTAATTGAATGAACCTTTTATTCTTTAGTTTTATTCGTGTATAGTGAATTCTCCCATATTGAATGTATTACCGGTCAGCTTGGAATAAGCGGAATATGCTCCACCCTGAATCTCGACTGATACGACCTTAGTATACAGAGATAAGCCTCCCCTGATATAATCTTGCCAGTTATTATCACGATCAATGAAACTATACTTGTATTCAATATAGTATGTCTTATTCTTATCAACCGTAATTGTACGTATATCCGTTCCGTCATCACACTTAAATTCCAGAACCAGTTCACCGGAATAACCATTGGTTTCAAGAGTCAAATATCTGTATGCGGTATCCATTTGATACGGCTCTTCTGTCAATGTTACGTCCTCTATGTTGCCGGATTGTACAATATCTTTAGTAACCCATACAGTACATTTTTCAGAAATGTTCTTATTCTTTTTTGATGTGCAGGTTATGATGGCATCTCCTGCACCCTTTGCAGTAATCTTACCTTTTTTATCAACCGTAGCTACTTTCTTATTCGAAGTACTCCAGATAACACCGTCTTTCTTCAAAGATTTGTCCAAAGTTACTTTTAACTTGGCTGACTTACCTTCTTTCAATGTGATTTCGTCTTTAGAAAGGGACATCTTTGTAAAGTCATGCTTTGTTCCGCCAAATCCCTCACTATAGATACAAAGTCCAATGGTCATCTCTTCCTGATCATAAAACTTCGGATTGTTTATTTCTATAAAAAACTGCTTTTCGTCTTCCAGGTCAGGAAGTGAAAATGTACTTTTCTTCTTGCCCTTCTTAAAAGTAACCTTTTTCAATTCAGTCCATTCATCGGAAATATCAGAAAAAATCGCTTTTAAAGAAACATCACCTTTACTCAGATTAACAAATGAAAGCTTTACATCTGTCGCATTACCTGAAACGTTAAAAAATCCGCCAAAGAATTCTTCACCTTTTTGCAGGGTAAACTTAATGTAGATACAAGGATTATCCTTAGATAACGTACCCAGATCATGACCGGCTTGCGCTTTCTTTGCTCCCAGTAAAATAAGTGCAACAAACGTCAAAAACAATGTCTTCAGTAAACCCTTTTTCATGCCACTACCTCCTTCTATTAACCCATTATTGCGCTCCTGCTTAACTTTCTCTTCGCCGTACTCTGCAAAATATAGTCTACGTTTTCACTCTGCTCCTATAAAATAAGGAAGCACTCTCAAACAATTACGGTATTTTGACGTTTATCACCGACTGAATTCCTTGCCTCATCTGCATCTTTTTCGCATATTTTACCTGTCTTTATAAGAAATTGTAAAATATCTTCAATGCCCTCTTCACGTTCCTGTCTCTTCATTTTTTCTTCGTCAAATTCGGTTAGAAACATAGTTTTCACCTCCGCTCTGTTCCCTACAAGGAAGGAATAAATCTCATATGATTCCGGCATCTCATCTATAGCCGAGTCTACTGCCGACTCCAGATCCATCTTCTCGTCCTGCTTTTTCCTTACAGAATCAACCAGCCACGCATACTCCATAAGCGGCTTGCACTTATCCATCAACAACTTATTTTTTCCGTAGTTCACATTTAACATGGTGACCTTTACTTCAATATCCCCGTCACCGCCATATGCTTCACTCAGCTTTAGTACCTGTTTTTCCGGCTGTTCCCTCTTGCCGTTATAAAAACAGATACATACCGGTTTGGGTAAAGGCTGAAGTCTACTGCTATACTTATAATAAACGCTTGTAGCTGCAAACTTGTCGTAAAGATTCCCAGCATAGATCAGAAATCGCATAGGCATAT
>JAEEVO010000038.1 GCA_016290905.1 Lachnospiraceae bacterium
AGACAACAAATGTAACCCATCATATCGGTTGAGCAAGAGATGCAGGGAGGGGCATGGCAACCATCTCCCTCCGCATACTCCGCTCCGCGCGACGTTTTTGCACGAATAAGAGGACTGGAATCTGCGTTAGCAGTTTCAGTCCTCTTGCAAAAATGTCGATAAGGATTTTGCGTATATCACAAAGCCCGGCATGTAAAAACGACGCAATATATTTACAGGAGCTTCGCAAAATCCGTCTTCGTATGCGGGGGAGAGATTGTCATGCCCCTCCCGTACAGTCACATAATCAAACACTCACTTCCCTATAATCCCCCAGAACCCCGGGAAAGACTTATCGGTACACTCTGCACCGTTAACCGTAACCTCGCTGCGGCATATATCTGCAGCTACCGCTGCGGACATGGCTATGCGATGGTCATTGAAGGATTCTACGGTACCCCCTGTGAGCTCGGTTTTTCCTTTGATATGTAATCCGTCCTCTGTTTCCTCTATGTCTGCCCCGAGAGCCTTAAGCATCGCTGTCGTTGTAGCCAGTCGGTCCGACTCTTTAATACGAAGCCTCTCGGCATGAATTATCCTTGTTTCTCCTTCAGCTCCCGCTGCCACAACACTTATGACCGGAACCAGATCCGGTATGCGTGAAGCATCGATCACCTGACCCTTTAAGCTTCCCTTTCTTACAGTTACGGTTGCAAGTTTCCCCGACTGTTCACTGTTACCCGAAACACTTTCGGGAATACTTACGGACACATTCGCTCCGAAACCTTCAAGGATTTTAACTATCTCTTTATCTCCCTGTACAGAATCCATGTTCAGTCCGGTAACCTTAACGCCCTCTTCGGAAAATGCTCCCATACAGAGCGGAAATGCTGCTGAAGACCAGTCCTTTTCAACGATCAGTTTTTCGGCTGCCCTATATTCCTGATTTCCCGAAATCTTAAATGTATAGCCCTGGCGGTCAAAGCTTATGCCGGCTTCCTCAACGGCTTTCACCGTCATCTCGATATAATCACCGGACTCAACAGTACCGGTTACATTGATAACGCTGTCATCCTCTATGTTAGGTAACGCCATCAACAGTCCCGAAATATACTGCGAAGAAATGTTTCCGGGGATATCAAAGCCGCCTCCCTCAAGCTGTCCCATACAGTACAGAAGCTGCCCGTCCTTCCTGAAGCTCATGCCGTGTTTCGAAAGAACATCGGTCAGGGGCTCCAGCGGTCTCTCCGAAAGCCTGCCCTCCATATGAAATGCGGCATTGATACCCAGCGCACCGACTATCGGTATCATAAAACGAAGCGTTGAACCGCTTTCTCCGCAGAAAAGATGTGCGTATAAGGCAGGATCCCCGAAGCGGTCCGTTACTTTTTTGACTGGCTTAACCTTAATAACCGTAGGACTGCTCTGCCCGCAACCATCCGACATGGATATATCAGCCCCTAAGGCATTCAGGCACTTTACTGTTGCGGAAATATCCTTTGAAATACCGTCACATACGATCTCGCTTTCATTTTTAGAAAGTGCTGCGGTTATCAGCATCCTGTGTGCCCATGACTTTGATGCGGGAACCGTAATGCAGCCGCTTTTCGGTCCGCAAGGTACATTTATCGTCATACAAACTCCTTATCCTGTGTCATCAATCCGACCCGTCAGACTTAAGCATCAATCTTCCACGCCGCCTTCCGCAAGCCAGCCCTTAAGCTTCTCGGTCGGGATTTTCATTATCCTGCAGTTTCCGATAGCTGAAGGCACTATGAGATTGGTCACCGTTCCGTTATTTTTCTTGTCAACAAGCATAGCCTCATACATTTCCTGTAATCCGAAGGAAATAGTTTGGGGCAGCTCATATCTGTCAAGCAATTCGAGAACTCTTACCGCAGTTTCCTTAGAACACAGCCCCATCTCCGATGCAGCCTTTGTGATAGCAGCCATGCCCATGGCTACAGCCTGCCCGTGCAGGATGGTGTACTCACTGCAGGTCTCCACCGCATGTCCGAAGGTATGCCCGAGATTCAATTTCATCCTAAGTCCCGTATCAAACTCGTCATTTTCCACATAATGCTTCTTTATATTTACACAGGTTGCTATTACGTGCTCATACTGCTCGGATACAGGCTTTTCCAGCAGCTCATCAAAGAACTCTTCGCTCTCTAAGATCGCGTACTTTATTATTTCTCCGCAGCCACACTCATATTCCTCTTTGGGCAGGGTCTTTAAGGTATCGATGTCACAGAGCACAAGTCTCGGCTGATAAAATGCACCAACCTGGTTTTTACCGCTCTTTAAGTCAACCGCAGTCTTTCCACCGACGGATGAATCAACCGCCGCAAGAAGCGTAGTTGGTATCTGGATAAAGGTAATTCCCCTCTGATAGGAAGCTGCGGCAAAGCCTGACAGATCACCGACCACTCCGCCACCCAAAGCCACGATCATGTCGCTTCGCTTAACCTTCGATTCACACATGAACTCCAAAAGCTCGCCGTATGTTGCAAGGCTCTTGCTCTTTTCTCCGTGAGGGAAAACAAACTCTATGGTCCTGAAGCCTTTATCATTTAAGGATTTCTTTAATCTATCACCATATAAAGGGAATACGTTGTCATCAGAAACTATCACGGCAGTCGTCGTCTCAAATCCCGACTGCATCTTCAATGCGTCTGCAATATGATCGCCGGCACGGTCTAGCAGATCGTTACCTATTAACACTTCATAATCAGCGGACGCAAAAATCTGTATTCTTTCCATATCCTGTATTCCTCCGTATCAGACCGGTTTTCCCGGACTCCGTATCACTTGACCTGAAGCTCACCTTCAGATCAATCCTTAAAATATATATCTTTACGATATCAGCCGTCTACCTCTTCCTTGCGCCTCTTCCCGTCATCAAGAAGCTTTACCAGACCTTCTCTGTCATCCTTCTCTATGGCATCCCTGTATTCCGAAAGATTCTTTATCAACAGATCGATCTCATTTATCAGATAATCTTTATTATCAAGGAAAAGTTCAGCCCACATCTGCGGGTTAAGCCATGCCACCCTTGTCATATCCTTGTAGCTGCCCGCCGAAAAGCCCTTATGCTTCAATGCGGTGGGGCTCTTTACATATGCGTTTGATACAACATGTGCCAACTGGGATGTAAAAGCTATCATCTCATCATGCTTTTCGGCGGTAGTAACCGTGATCTTCCTGAAGCCTGCGGGAGCAAGCAGCTCCTTTATCCTATCCAGAAGGACTATATTGTCGTATTCCGGAGGAACAATGACCATCGGAGCACCCTTAAACATGGTTTCCTTGGCATATTTAAAGCCCGAATACTGAGTACCTGCCATGGGATGCCCTCCCACGTACAGGAAACCGTATTTTTCTGCGAGCTTTACACTTTCATACATGGGAACTCTCTTTGTGCCGCAGCAGTCTATAACTACCGGCTTTTTTCCTATATAAGGACCCATCTCGGTAAGGAACCCTACGACTGCCTGCGGATATACGCAGATCAGTATCAGATCGCATTCTCCGATATTCTCCTTTGTAAGCTCCCCGTCAACCGCATCGGAAAGCTCCGCAAATCCAAGTACTGATTTATTCAGTTCCTTAGCCAAAACCTTTTCTCCGGCAGCATGATATGCCTTTGCAAACGAGCCTCCGATGAGACCCAGGCCAACTACTCCCAATGTCATGATATATATCCTCTTTCTATATAATTTTCACCTCATCCGTCACGCCAAGGGCATGACACCTTCCCTTTGCCAGGGAGGCATCTCAACCACTACGTGGTAGAGATAATCCCCTCAAGGGGACGGCTTTGAGTGTGATTGAATCGGCTTCCTCTCAAGGGGAAGGCTTTTCCCAAGGGGCGGGACCGGATACATTTCGGCACCCGCATCCACCAGACTTTTTGCGGTTAGTGGGCCGGGTTTGCCCACTGCAAAAATGTCTGCCCGGATTTTGCCGTACTTACATATTTTTCAAATATAATTACGTATAATCCAATTGTCAGTTGATGATTGGATTAATTCCTTTCTCCCAGCTACCACTGGGTTTTTCTTTCCATCTCTGATATATTTTGAAAAGGCACTGTGGATCTGTACCT
Source organism: Lachnospiraceae bacterium (assembly GCA_016290905.1). Lineage (GTDB taxonomy): Bacteria > Bacillota > Clostridia > Lachnospirales > Lachnospiraceae > RUG11977. The sequence continues at coordinate 4,088 of JAEEVO010000038.1, forward strand.
ATATAATTACAGCTTTGACTGGTACGAGGTGACTCAGACCACAGCTTTTCGTCTATTACTGTTAATCAGTTTGTTAACGCATCGACGTTTCTATTTACGTGATTACACAGCCGAACTCTCTGTGGAAGACAGCAGTGCTCAAAATATTTGTCAGGAGGTATAAAACTTTGTCTATCTATTTCATTGGAATTGATATTTCCAAGTACAAGCATGATTGCTGCATCATATCTGCAGCCGATCAAAAAGTGGTCTCAAAGCTCACTATCAAAAATAATAAATCCGGCTTTGATGAACTATTTACTATTATCAATTCTCTATCCAGTCCCGAGGATATAAGAATAGGGTTTGAATCAACCGCCCATTATGCCCTCAATCTTGAACTCTTCCTTGAAAATTCTCTCCTAACTTTCATGGAAGTTAATCCCGTGCTTATCAGTGAATACAAGAAATCCAGAACTCTTAGGCGTACAAAAACCGACTCGGTTGACTGCGAATCAATTGCTCGTTGGTTAATGACTGTTGAGTACAAACCCCATCCAAAAGGATTTTACCACGCTTATTCCCTAAAGTCACTAACAAGATTACGAGACAAACTGATTCGTCAACGTTCTTTTTATCTCGTGAAGATCACAAATGTTTTAGATCACACTTTCCCGGAATTTAAACCATTCTTTAAAGAACGTATTTCCAAGACCGCTTTATATCTGCTTGAAAACTATGGCTCTGCTGAAAAGATGGCCCGAATGAATTCAGCTTCGTACGAAAAGCTTCGCTCTCTTTCAAGGGGCAAGTTTACTCCACAACAGTTTTTACAATTAAAAGAACTTGCAGCTAATACTGTAGGCGTTAATAACTCTATCTTCGATGTGGAACTAAATAGTCTTTTATCGTTATATAAAGCCCTTGCCAAAGAGATTGATACCCTCGAGAGTGAAATAAACAAGTTGATCAACGAAGTTCATCCGCATTATATGTCTATCCCGGGAATAGGATCACTATCAGCCGCTGTAATCTATTCTGAATACGGTGATATATCTAATTTTTCCAATCCTGGTCAGATGCTTGCATTTGCAGGCATAGAACCCGGAATCAATGAGTCCGGCACTGAATCACACGGAGGTAGAATGGTTAAGCGCGGCTCATCACAACTTCGTTATACGCTCATTAATTGCTGCCTGCCATTAATCCGCTTTGACATGATATTTGCTACTTATTATGCCAAGAAACGCGGAGAAGGCAAACCTCATCGTGTTGCCATTACTCACGTAGCAAAGAAGCTAATTAGAGTTATCTATGCTTTGGAGAGGCAAGATATCGACTATAACATCCAAAAGCTTCACTAAACCCCAACTTCTTTAGTCTGAAATCATCCATCTGAAATGCAATGTATTAAGATGGCTTATTAAGTTTACCCTTTTTTACAGATAAATGATTTTTTCAAAAACCTCTTGACTATTTATAGTTTGTCACCTCAATTAAAATATATCAAACTCCGGCAAAATCCGCTTTAGCGGTGTGCCGGAATATATCCGGTTCTGCCCCGGAGTAAAAACACATCAAGAGAACTCACATAACAGCTGCCCTTACTGCGTTAACCTTCTTAACAAGTCCTGCATACTCTTCCGGCTTAAGCGACTGAGCTCCGTCGCAGAGAGCATGTATAGGGTCGTTATGTACCTCTATGATAAGACCGTCAGCTCCGCACGCTGCTGCCGAAAGCGCCATCGGAGGAACCATCCTCGCAATACCTGTCGCATGACTGGGATCGACTATCACAGGCAGGTGTGAAAGCTCGTGAAGCATCGGAACAGCCGAAAGATCCAGCGTGTTTCTCATATAGTCACTGTAAGTACGGATACCTCTCTCACAAAGGATAACCTGCTCATTACCGCTTGCCATGATGTATTCGGCACTCATGAGGAGTTCCTTTAAAGTATTTGCAAGACCGCGCTTTAAAAGGACGGGCTTTCCGACATGTCCGAGTTCTTTTAAAAGGTCAAAATTCTGCATGTTCCTGGCTCCGACCTGAAGCACATCGACATCCTCGAACAACGGCAGGTCCGAAACGCTCATGATCTCTGTAACTATGGGAAGACCTGTCTCTTTTCTTGCAATCCTTAAAAGCTCAAGGCCTTCGGCCTTTAAGCCCTGGAAATCATAGGGAGAAGTACGGGGCTTAAAAGCACCGCCTCTGAGCAAATTTGCTCCTGCTTCCTTAACGGCCTTTGCAATCCCGACGATCTGTTCCTCGGACTCTACAGAGCAAGGGCCTGCTATCATGGCAAAATTCCCACCGCCGATCTTCACATCCCCAACGTTTACAACAGTATCGTCAGGATGGAACTGTCTGTTAACACACTTAAACGTATCTGTAACCCGCTTAACAGAGTCAACTATATCAAGACTTCCGATCAGATCCATATCCACCTTGCTGGTATCTCCTATAAGACCCAGAACAGTCTGATACTCTCCCACAGAAATATGGATCCCCAGACCCATTCCTTTCAGCCAGTCGATCAGCTGATCCTGTTTTGCCTTGCTTGCTTCCTTTTTCAATACTACTATCATGATGATTCCCTTTCCGCAGGCTTAAGTATGTTGCCCACAAACAATAATAATTAAAAAGCGGAACAGGTTAACCTGCTCCGCATCTAATCATGAACTCTTTTTCTTCATGTACCTGTGCATCACAAATTAACCTTACCTTGAGAAAGTAAAGTAGTAATAAAAGTAATAATATGATGCATTGGTAAATGACTTCTTCATAATTTGTCTCCATCCTGTAAACGCCGTAAAGCACATGCGCTTACATTTAACTAACGAAAAGAAGTATACGCTCCCATACCAAATTTGTCAAGAAATTTTTTATAAGGTTTAGAAGCCATCAACAGGTATCTCGAAATAATGTTCCGCAACCTCATGGAAAACATCATTGTCATCATAATAATAATCCATATAGTTTAACATCAGATATTCGGGATTTTCCGGTATCAGAAAAGCATATTTTACATAATTCTTCGAATTGTCCTTGATCGTCGTGACCTCACCGGCTATACCGTCAAGCTCTTTTTCATCATATCCGATGGAATAATCGTCTCCCCACATCATCCAGAAATCATCACTGTATAATTCGAAGTCATCCATATTCAGGCCTTCTGTACTGATAGTCATACTTACAACAGCAAATTTCTGTCCCTCGGGAGCCTTAACATCTCCGATGCTGTCAACTATCTGTGCGCCTGTTATCTCAAGATCGAAAAAGTAAGTTTCAGCCGTAAGATCGCCGGCTTTGTGATAATACTCCGGTGCCTCTTCTTCCTGAGAATCCTCCGGCAGTTCAGCCTTTTCTTCATAGGTGACACTCGAAACGGTCCCGGCGTTTATCTGATTACGGAAGCTTTCCGATGAATGTCCGTACATATAAGAATTGTCCTGGGTAGACGCCATATGTATAGCGACAACCTCACCGTATTCGTTGATTATCGGACCGCCGCTGGCACCCATTGTCTCATAGTTTTTGTCAAATTTGAAGGTAAGCTGCCCATGCATATCCAAAACCGCAGTACCTTCATATACGCAGTTTTCATTGATATTTTCACCCTTCCAAAGACTTGCCAGGAGATAGAGCTTATCGCCCATCTGTATGGAATGAGTCGAAAGGGGCAGGGTATTCAGTTTGTCCGCATTATACAGGGTGAACGCCGCAACATCCTTGTCAATGGCGGGTACTGCCTGAGCATCCTCGATCACAATACAGTTTTTAAGGCTTGCTCCGGTTGTCTCTCCGCTTTTCATATGAAGCACTGTTCCGCCCTGAACGAAATTTGGAAGATCCTTTCCCTTAAAGGTACTTTCTTCCCCGTCAGGTATCAGATAATGGAAAGCTGTGACAAGTATCCTTCCGCCGAATTTATCCGAATCCATGATAAAGGATGTGCCCGCGGGAAAATCACCCTCTGTCGAAGTGTACCAGTGCACATGATATACATTTTCTTTTGCCAGCTTCTCGATGTCACTGAGCGAAAGCTTGTTTTCGTTCGCTTCGGTATCTGCCTGCTCTGTCGGCTCTGTCATAACATCGGCATCCGAAGTCCCGGAATTCTTAAACGGCTGCTGTTCTTTAGACTTACAAGCTACCAGCATCATCGAAAGTGCCAGTGTTAAGCAAAGCATTACCTTTTTCCATTTTTTAAGTCTCATGTCCCTGTTGTTCATCTGTCAGGAATCTCCTCTCTGTTCTTGCCTCTTTTATTCAACCACGGTGATTATTTCCGAAAGCATATAATTAAACAGCGGATATGAAGTATTCTTGTTCTCAATATATCCTTTGCTTAAATCGTAAGTAACCGACGGATCATCATGATCTTTGCCGATATAATCTCCCTTGAAGACAAAATCTACTTTACCCTTTTTAAATTTTGCTATTGCACTGTTCATAGCCTCCTCAGTCCCGGGAGCCGCAACCTGCATATTAAGGTCAATCATCTCCACCCAGCCCTTATCAAAGCCTGCAAAGGCATCCGTTCCGTTAATGTTGCCCGCAACAACGGATTCAATGCTTTTTTCTTTTTTAACTGCCTCAGCTGCGGAGAGCACATAAGGTTCCCAGCACACTCTTGATGTAACCAGAGAAGCCGCGGGAGCTACCTCCGACATACTCTGATTGAAGCCGACGAAGCAGACCTCTTTTTTCTGTGAAGCCTCCTCGCAGGCAATAGCGGGGCCTATAGTGTCGGTATGCTGTGAAATGATCACGCATCCGTCGTCAATAAGCCTTTGTGCAGCATTCTTTTCGTGAGCATAGCTGCTCCATGTATAGGTATAGATAACCCTCATAACAGCCTGGGGAACCACCGATCTTATACCCAGTAAAAATGCAGTATATCCCGAGATAACCTCGGAAGTAGGGAATGCCGCCACAAAACCGACCAGAGCCTGGTCTTCCGTAATCATCCCCTCGGAAATCATCTGCTTTATCTTCATACCGGCCGCAATCCCGCTCACATACCTGCCCTGATAAGCTTCGCCCTTAAAGGTATGATAATTTTGGGGTACCGTCTTACCGTTCATATCCATATATGAGGTCTGACAGAACTGAATATCGGGATATTCCGGGGCAAGCTTCATAACCAATTCGCTGTAGCCGTTAAAGAAAATTATATCACAGCCTTCGGAAGCAAGCTCACGCAAAGGCTCTTCCATCTCATCGTCCAGTACGTTGCTGCGGGTCAGTATTTCAACATTTTCACCGTATTTCTTCTCCAAGGCGTCTTTTGCAAGAGAGAAATTGTAAGTATACGGAGTACTTTCGTCATTGTCATATATAAAGCCGATCTTCAGATTTTCCTTTCCGCCCGAAAGGTGCAAAAGACGTAAGCATCCGATAAAAGCGGCCAGCAGGATCGCACAGGTCAATGCTGTTGTAATGTATATACGCTTCATTCTTCTGCTCCTTTCTTGTCTTCGCTCTTCATCTGAGCTTCCTGGATCTTTTTATCCTCCTCAACTCGTCGTTTCAGTTCAGCCTGCGCCTCCTGATCGGCCTCTGCCTGTTGGATCTCTGCCTGTTTCTGTGCGTAAAGCTCATCCAGGTCGATCACTTTCTTTTCCAGGAGACGCATGAATGCATCTATAACTACAGGATCAAACTGAGTTCCGCGTCCGTTTTGCATTTCTTTAACAACATAATCCGTATCCATACAGTTTCGGTAGACACGATTGGAGGTCATGGCGTCAAAGGCATCGGCCACACCGATGATACGTCCGTAAAGCGGGATTTCTTCACCTTTAAGTCCGTCCGGATACCCGCGTCCGTCGAAACGCTCATGATGGTATCTCGTTCCGTCCACAACATGTTCAACCAGCGTAAAGTCCTTTAATATCTCCGCGCCGCGCAAAACATGGGATTTCATCTTAACATACTCTTCATCGGTCAGTCGTCCGACCTTATTCAATACGCTGTCCGGAACGCCGATCTTTCCGATGTCGTGCATTTGTGCGGCTTTTTTCAGATTCGAAATTTCCTTATTTTTCCTCCACCACTTGAAGCAGTTCATTTCCTTCGCTATAAGTGCGGAATACTCAGCAACACGGGTTGAATGCTGATGTGTACGCACGTCCTTTGCATCGACTGCGTTCGCTATAGCCATGACCGTCTGATTGGCCATGTTTATCTTTATCTGCTGTTTGTTTAACTGTCGTTGAACAATAAGCCATGTAAACCAGATCAGTGACAGCGAAAGAATGACAAGCATATAAACGGAAAATCCGGGCTGCTCGTAAAACTCGCCTTCTTTAACAACTTCAAACTTACGCTCCTCAAGGACTTTATCGCCTGCACTGTCAAATATCGCCAGATGGAACGTATATTTGCCTGAAGGGATATTGACATAAATTATATTGTTCAGGCTGTTCTGCGGAACGATCGTCCATTGCGAATCATAGCCTTCAAGGAAGTAACCTACATTAGGCTCCTGGATGGTATAGTTCAGGATTTCAGGAGCAAGCTCGACACGGCTGACACCCTGACCTATGGTAATGGCTCCGGTCCTGTCGATCGGCTGCATGACATTGTCCACTTTTACAGATGCCAGCTGCATACGGTAGGATCTTACATCACTGTTGTATTTTTCAACATCAATCTGATAAACACCCGTATCACACGGAAGAAACAGTTCTTTGTTTCCATTGTAATAGTTCCACGAATTTGCGGTAAGTGAGGTTCCCAAACCCCTTCTGGCATCTAGAAGCTCCCATGCGAGCTCGCCGCCTTCAACCAGTTCATCACGCTCCACCACATAAATTCCCGCACTTGACATTACGAAGAACGTATCCTCGTCCTTAACCCAGATATCATAGTTGTTGAAATAAGGGAATTTATCCAATACCCGGATTGTACCTTCCGTATCAAGATAACAGAGGCTGTTGCTGGTAACCAGGAAAACGCCCTCCGATTTGGGATCCTTTATCGTACGCAGGATAACGCCGCTGCTCAATCCGTCATCTCTGGTGAGCATCCTCACCACCTTACCGTCTTTAAGCACAGCAATACCGTCGCCGTTAGTTCCTGCAAGTATCGTTCCGTCACTTCGTTCGGTGATCGTCAAGATCATAGGATTTATCAGTCCGTCCTCTTTACGGATAGTCCTTTTTACCTCATGATCCCTGATATAACTTATTCCGGTATCTCCCGCGGCTAAGATCGTTCCGTCCGAAAGCCCTGTAACTACTCGGGCACTGTTTCCAAAGCTGCCGTTTTCCTCATTGTATGACCAGCTTTCACCATCGGGAGAATACTCCTTCAAACCGCTGTTACGAGTACAAACCCACAGATGATCGTTTCCGTCCACATACATACATCGGATACGTATTCCGTCCAGTTCTTCGGTCAGATTGTTTTTTATCTGGTCATGACAAGCCTTATCCACTACATCCAGTCCATTATCCGTACCGATGTAATAGTTTCCCTGCCAGAAAACAATCGCGTTTACTACACGCCTCTCCATACCTATGGCACCGTAAATATCCTTGAACGGGGATTTTGCCAGACGGAGCAGGCCGAGCCTCGAGGATGTAAACCAAAGATTTCCCTGGTAGTCATACAGCATATTGTCTATAGAGTTGTTGAAATCATTTGTATTTAGGCGATGATAACCGTTCTCATCTATATATGACACTCCGCTGTCAGTAGAAAGAAAATATGTTCCGTTATTTAAAAAGTTAATATTGTTAATGCTTTTTATATCTTCGCAGATTTTTACGCCTGTCTCTTTAAAATTGTCACCGGATACGTCATAATAATGAATATGATTGGTTGAAGTCCCCACGAGCAAAGTCCCGTCCGGTGCGAACGCACAGCAGTTAAAAAGCTCCTTCACACCTTCGTTATCATCCCCATGCTCATCCTCATGCTTGAACGACGCCAGGATCTCACCATTTTTTATCAGGAATAACCTTCCGTCGGAAGTAACGGCTGCCACATGACCAAGCTCATCCGCTGTAATGCTGTCGACATAATTTACATCCGAAAGAGTTCCTGCCGATTTAAGTCCGTTATTCATCATAAGGATCTGCAGGCTGCCGGTGGTTCCGACATAGTAATATCCATCGGAAGCACGTGTGATGCATTGCACGGAATTCGAAGGAAGGCCGTCCGACATATCGAGCACATTTACAACCTTCTCACGTATGACTATGGAAAGACCGTTATCATTGGTACCGATCCACAAACGTCCCTCTTCATCCACATAAAGACAATTTACATTCTTTACGGATTCATAATTATCTATCCAGCGGAATTCACGCCCGTTGTAACGATATAATCCTGCATATGTACCGATCCAGAGAACACCGTCATTGGTCTGAGCGATATCGTTTGCTTCACCGCAGGGCAGACCGTTGTTACTGCTGTAAACGGTTTTTACATAATCGTTGTAATCAGGGAGTTCGGCGGAAGTATCCGCTTTGACCTTTACCGGAGCCGATAATCCTAATAAAATACACAGCACAATAGCGGCGCCCGCTATGCTGCTTCTGCTTTTAATCTCTTCATTATTCTTGTTACGGCGTATGTTCCTGAACATGATAACCAGGTAAACAGCAGCTATGGTAAGCATTTTATCAATAAACTCTATTGCCAGCTGCCCTAAGACCACGCACAGAAACCGGGGCCATTCCTTGTCAAGAAGAAAATCTATGACTCCGTCGCCCCATTTATTTCCGGTATAGCCTTGTGAAACGATCAGATTCACGGGAACGGATACGACCAGCGCTGTAAGCATCGTCAGAGAAGCAACCTTCATAAAACCGTAAAGCCTTTCAAACCAGTTCTGTTTTGCGGCGATACCTACTATGACACCAAGCGCGATACTGGTAACGGAATATGCAGCGGACAGATTATTTACCACACAATATGCCATGTTTCCGGTAAGTCCCACCATGGCACCGCAGACAGGTCCCGCCACATAAGCACACAAAACGGTACCAAAGGAATCAGCCCACAAAGGAAGTTCAAGCCATACAGACAGCAGCTTTCCTCCCACATTCATACAAACGCACAGAGCTATAAACAAAACAATTTTCCAGGTCTTCCAATTTTTCATCCCGTTATGACCTCCCGGTTCTTCCTGTACAGTAAACTATTTCAACATCATCAGGTTAATTTTATAATTAACATTGCATTATAACAAAAATATTTGGTTTCGTCAATATTCGGGAAAAAGGAGTTTTTTGAAAAGTACTTGATTATAATGACGCTTTAAACTATACTTGTTACAGGATCTTTGCATAAGGCTAAAAGATTCTTCGCTTCGCTCAGAATGACATGAAGACGGAATGACTTGAAGACGGAATGACTTGAAGACGGAATGACTTGAAAACAGAACGACATGAAAATATGGGGGAATATAAAATGATCACAGAGGAAATCAAAAAAAGCCTGCTAGAGCAGCAGGATGTTAAGTACCGCGACTTTCAGGCAAAGCTTATCCCTACCGTCGATCCGGAAACCATCATCGGAGTAAGGACTCCGGCACTGAGGGAGCTTGCAAAACATCTTGTAAAAGAAAAGGCTGTAGAGGGATTCCTTGCAAAACTGCCCCATGCCTTTTTCGAGGAGAACCAGCTTCACGCCTTCATAATATCCGAGATGAAAAACTGCACGGAATGCATGAAAAAGCTGGAAGTTTTTCTCCCGTTTGTGGACAACTGGGCAACCTGTGACCAGATGTCGCCCAAGATCTTCAAAAAAAACAGGGACTTGCTGTTGCCACGGATAAAGGAGTGGCTCAACTCGTCCCACACTTATACTGTTCGTTTTGCCATCAAAATGCTGATGGAACATTTTCTTGATGAATCCTATGATATATCTTACCCGGAAACGGTTGCCGCCATCCGGTCAGATGACTACTATGTCAATATGATGATCGCCTGGTACTTTGCTACTGCGCTTGCCAAGCAGTTTGAATCCGCGCTCTTTTTCATAGAAGAAAAGAAGCTTGCTCCCCGGACTCATAACATGACAATACAGAAATCAATCGAAAGCTACCGTATCACTGCAGAGCAGAAAGCTTATCTGAAAAGCCTCAAGGTCTCGGAAAAGTGATCACCTTTCTTCGTTTGCTTCTTCCTGACCGCTTTCTCCGTCATTGTTCTGTTCGTCATCTGTGCCCTTATTGTCATCCGAACCCATATTATCATCCGGAGGATTATCCAGCAGGCCTTCCAGCGTGCCGTTCTCAACATACTGCTCGTAATCTTCTTCCGATAAAACAATTACCTTGCATTCTGCAGACTCACCGTTGGTAAGGAACGCGATTATGGTTGCTTCTCCCTCGGCCTTTGCCCTTACTCTGCCAACAGAAGTAACGGATGCAACATTTTTATCTGTCGAATAGAACACCGGTCTCTCAACCGTATTAAGCGGAGAAACAATAGTCTTTAAAACCTTTCTCATACCTTCGCAAAGAACAAGCTCTGTCTTTGTAAGCTTAACGCTTATGGCTGCCGGTCCGACAACAACGTTGCACTTAAGCGTCTCGTTTACGGAACCTGCGGTAACCGTAACGGTTACGGTACATTCTCCGTTTGAAAGGGCGGTAATATAACCTGTCCTCTTGTTGACAACCGCTACAGATATATCATCCGAAGCAAACTCCACAACGGCGTTTTTCGGAACATTGTATACTCGAAGCTTGAACTTGCTGTCCTTTGTGATCGCAACCTCGGTAACGTTAAGCGTTATCGTATTCTCGGCAGCGTCAGCATCAACCCCGTCAGGAACAAATATAACAAAAAGAGTAAGGATGAGTACAGTAAAAGCTATCTTCATAAACAATGAAAATCTATTCTTCATAATATACCCTCCTTTTTCCAGATTTGTCTGTTATTAAAGCAAGGATATACTAACCTCTGTTCTTGTCAAAAATAAGACGCTTTTGTAACAAAGATGTGAACTTATCAAATTTTTTTAATATTTATATAGTCAAAACCCGATTAATCTGTTAGAATATGTATGTTGGTTACTTTGTAAACAGCATACATATTTCTTATAAAGAAAGGAATCCGCCATGAGTTCAGGAAACATTCAGTATATATTGATAGCAGATGACAATCCGGATATTACGGATGTTCTCGCAAACTATGCAAAAAAAGAGGGTTTTGAGCCTCTTGTTGCCACAGACGGAGAAGATGCCTTAAGCAAATTTAAGGAATACTGCCCGGCAGTTGTCCTGCTTGATGTCATGATGCCCAAAATGGACGGCTATGAGGTATGCCGAAACATACGAGCCGTTTCCGATACACCGGTAATACTTGTAACCGCCCGCGGTGAAGATTTTGAAAGGATCATGGGTCTTGACATCGGCGCAGACGATTATATCGTCAAGCCGTTCAGCCCCAGCGAGGTCATGGCAAGAGTCCGTGCGGTTATGAGACGTATGACCAGACAGGATCATTCCGACGGCGAACGCACACGACTTACTATAGGCAACATGACAATAGACATAAAAGAATATTCACTGTATATGGACGATGTACAGGTAAGCATGACGAAAAAAGAGCTTGAAACGGTATGGACGCTTGCCAACAACCCTGAAAAGCTCTTTACGAGGGATAACCTCTTAAACAGCATCTGGGGTTATGATTACTACGGTGAAACGCGTACCGTCGATACCCATATAAAACGTATCAGGGGCAAGCTTGATGCCTATCCCCATCCCGACTGGAGCATCAAGACGGTCTGGGGTGCAGGCTATAAATTCGTTATAAACAAGGACTCAAAAAACTGATACTGTTCTTTATAAGAGGTGAAAGCGTTGGCTTTAAAAGGCAAAAAAATAATAAGCAGTATATTTTTAAGGGTCTTCAGTTACTACGTGGTACTGCTGCTGTTGTTCTCACTGGTTCTGGGCTGGACTTTTCTTAACCTGTACAACAATTCGAATATCGATCACAGAAGCGCAGAACTTGAAAGAGTCGGGAAAAGCGCAGCCAATACCATCATGGGGTTCGCCCTCGATGATGACTACGAAGGTGCCATTTCATATCTTGAGGTATTCAACGAGATTGAATCCGGCGAAATCTGGATCATTTCCAATCCGGCAGCAAAGGACTCGCTCATCAAATCCCTTGAAACAGTAAAATCCGAGACCATTACCTCTCAAACGGAATTCTCGGAACTGCTTGAATCCGCATTAAAGGGAAAAACCGGGATCAACTCATTTTTCAGTCAGATCCACGACGCGACAACGATCGCTGCAGGCATCCCCATTTACGGAAGCAAAAACGAAGTCTCGGGAGCACTGATCATCATAGAAGCGATGACCGACGTCGATGAAATGAACCGTACAGGTGCCAGGATGATCTTTTCCAGCAGTATTTTCGCCCTGCTGCTCTCAATAGGCCTCTCGATTCTTTTCGCAAGCCAGATAACAAGACCCGTCATGAAGGTAAGGAACGTGACAAAAGAGCTTCAGGACGGAAACTATACCGCAAAGACCGGACTCATCCGCAACGACGAGATCGGTGAAATGGCAAAGAGCATTGACCTGCTTGCAGACAGACTTTGTAAAAACCAGCAGGAAGCAAACAATCTTGAGCAGATGCGTCAGGATTTCTTTGCAAACGTTTCGCATGAACTCCGTACTCCCATAGCCGTAGTCAGAGCCTATACCGAATCAATGGTCGACGGTGTCGTAACAGACCCCGATAAGATAAAGCAGTACAACAACAGGATACTTGCGGAGTGTAAGAGTATGGAACGTCTTGTAGGCGATCTGCTCACCCTTTCCAAGATGCAGAATCCCGATTTCAAGATAGACGCGGAGCCGGTCAATGTAGTACACATCTTCGACGAGATTGTGCGAAGCGCATTGGCCATCACTACCGAAAAAGGCATACAATTCGAAATGCACCGTGAAAGCAGCGTATACATGATCATGGGTGATTACGACCGTCTTCGCCAGATGTTCATAGTAATACTTGATAACGCAATCAAATTCTCAGATCCCGGAAAGACCATCCACTTAAACCTTACTTCCGTCAAGCGAAAAGTCATTTGCAGCATACGTGACGAAGGCATAGGAATTAGTGAAGAGGAGCTGCCGTATATCTTTGAGAAATTCTATAAATCAAAACTAAAACAAAACGAAAAGGGTACCGGCCTCGGTCTTCCCATAGCCAAGCAGATTGCTTTGAAGCACGGCGGGACCATCGACGTCAAAAGCAAAGTCGGCGAAGGAACGGAATTCATCTTTACCTTTGACGAGATCTTCGAGGAAGACCTGTAAAAAGCCGATACGGAGGAAAATATGTGGGTTGCAGACAATTGGAAGGATTATGAAGTGATAGACTGTTCCGGAGGAGAAAAGCTCGAACGCTGGGGCAGATACATCCTTCTGCGTCCCGATCCCCAGGTAATTTGGGATACCCCAAAAAAGGGAACGGAATGGAACAGGCTTAACGCACACTATCACCGCAGTGCAAAGGGCGGTGGAGAATGGGAGTTCTTCAGTCTCCCCGAACAGTGGAGCATTTCTTATAAGGATCTGAAGTTTAACCTCAAGCCCTTCAGTTTTAAACACACCGGTCTTTTTCCCGAACAGGCCGTCAACTGGGACTGGATGCGAAGCCTTCTTTCATCGGTAAAAAGATCGGAACCCGGAAGGCAGATAAAAATACTCAACCTTTTTGCCTATACCGGAGGCGCTACCATAGCCTGTGCCTCAGCAGGAGCCGCCGTAACACACGTTGACGCCTCAAAGGGAATGGTCGGCTGGGCAAAGGAAAACGCCGCCTTGTCCGGACTCGGGGAAGCTCCCGTAAGATATATCGTAGACGACTGCAAAAAGTTCGTCGAGCGCGAGATACGCAGGGAAAGCTTTTATGACGGCATAATAATGGATCCTCCTTCTTACGGACGCGGTCCAAAGGGCGAGATCTGGAAACTTGAAGAAAGCCTTTACCCCTTTGTGGAACTCTGTACCGGAGTCCTTTCAAAAAAGCCTCTCTTCGTACTTATTAATTCTTATACTACCGGATTACAGCCCGCTGTTCTTTCATATCTTTTGAACACACTTGTCGCAAAACGTTTCGGCGGAAGTGTTGAAGCTGATGAGATAGGACTTCCCGTAAAGGAATCGGGTCTTGTGCTTCCGTGTGGGGCATCGGGCCGATGGTTTGCGGGATAAACCAAAGATATTTCTCGCTGCTTGGTATAACAGTTGAATTTTTCCTTAAAAAGTGTTATACTCTGTAATCGAATCACGTTCTTTTCCCTGACACGGTTACAGGAACAGTTACGAAATTAAAGAAATAGTAAAAGGAACAAATTTAATGAGTGAAGAAAATTACAATGAAGAAGAAACCCTGACACCTGCCGACACCTCTGATAATGAGAATACTGTCGACACTGCAGAGACTGCGGATGCTGCCGATGCTGCCGGTATTGCCGAAAACAGCAAGGCATCGGAAGCTTTCGACGAAGAGAATAAAACTCCGACGCAGCCGGTTGAAAAGCCAAAGTCTCCGACAACGCTTATCGCGATCGTTCTGATCCTTGCCGCAGTTATCATAGGAATGATAGTTTTTATCGTAGTTTCGCTGGCTAAATCGGATGACAAGAACAAGACGGATAAATCCGGTGATAACAAACAGACCGGTACCAGCGGAGAAACAAGTGAAACACCGGCTCCTACAACCGTTGTGGTAGATATCGACGTTACTCCAAATGTAACAGTCACGGTAACACCCGATCCTTCAAACACCGATGCTCCTACCGCCTCTCCCGATGTAACGGGTACGGATACCCCTACAGATTCGCCGTCACCTACGGAAGAGCCGGCACCTCTTGTCGAGCCTCCTTTCAGTGTTACCACGGTTCTCGGCCAGTATAAAGGTATAGAGGTTGACTATGAGCTTCCCGAGGTTACCGATGAAGATGTTGAAGCTGCCCTGGAGTATTTCCGCAGATCTCTTGAAGAGGAAACTCCCATAGAAGGCAGATCGCTAAAGGAAGGCGATAACGTTGTGATCGATTATGTCGGTACGATAGACGGTGAAGTCTTTGAAGGCGGATCGGCCACAGGTGAGGAAATAACGATCGGTTCACATTTATTGTTCGAAGATTTTGAAAACGGACTTATCGGCAAAAACGTCGGAGACTCCTTCTCACTGAATCTCACATTTCCCGAAGGATACGGAGATCTCTCCGGAAAAGAGGCTACTTTCCTTATTAACATAAATGAAGCCTACGAATATGTTGCTCCCGAGCTTACCGATGAACTGGTCGCTGAAAATTCAACCTGCAAGACCATTCAGGAATATAAGGACAACGCCCGCGAGACACTTAAGGCCCAGGCAAAGGAAATGGCGGATTCCCAGATGAAAAACGATATTATCACAAAACTCCTTGATAATGCGATTTTCAGCGGACAGATTGAAGAACAGATTGCTTACGAAGAAAAGGATGCAAAAGACTATTACGATTATATGGCCATGCAAAGCTTCGGTGTGGACGGAGCTACCTATTTCGGTTATATATGGGGCATCACCGAAACGGAATACTATGCAATGCTGCATAATGAAGTCGAAATGTCCGTAAAATACAACTACGTCCTTGACGAGATCGTAAAGACCGAAAACCTGACCTTGACCGAAGAAGAGTATAAAGCAGCCTTTGATAAAACCTTCTTTGAGGAATACGGCTTCACTTCCGAAGAGGAAATATATGAGCAGATCTCTAAAGAGGATGCTCGCAAAACGATCGAGGGGTATGTCCTTCATGATAAGGCTGAAGCTATTATATTTGACAGCGCGGTAGTTAACAACAAACCCGAAGAATAATGATATCATATGTAAAATGAATGCCGTACGAGAAAGGCATTTATTCATAAAAAACAAGGAGGATTCCCATGAGCGAAAACAACCAGAACTTTGACGACGAGAACATGGAGGATGCATTCGATCAGGTAACACTGACCTTAGAAGACGGTTCCGAACTTACCTGTGACGTCATAGCTATCTATCCCTGCGGGGAAAGGGATTACATAGCCCTTCTTCCCGAAAACGATCCTGACGGTGATTACCTGCTCTACCGTTTCATAGACAACGGTGAAGGCGATTACGATCTTGACGACATCGAGGATGACGAAGAATTCGAAGCTGCCAGCGAAGCATTTGACGAACTGATGGACAACGAAGAATATGACGATATGTTCGGCGATGACGATGAATAAAAAAATTTAATAAAACAATATTTACGCAAAAAAGGAGGACGGCACCGTATATTTAAGCGGTACCTTTACGATCATGAAAAAAGTAACATTTGACAATTCAGCCGCTTCAGGCTTCATCAGCCGTGATGAACTTAAGAATTTTGAGAAAACTGTGTTAAGCGCTAAGGAAGAGCTTGTAAGCAAGACCGGAGCAGGCAACGACTTTTTGGGATGGATAGATCTTCCCTCAAAGTATAACAAGAACGAATTTGCCCGCATTAAAAAAGCTGCAGCAAAGATCCAGTCCGATTCCGACGTACTGCTTGTCATCGGTATCGGCGGCTCATATTTAGGCGCAAGAGCCGCTATCGATTTTCTTCGTCACAGCTTCTACAACAACATTTCCAAGGAGCAACGCAAGACTCCCGAGATCTATTATGTAGGAAACAGCATCAGCACCCAGTACATGGCTCACTTAAAGGATGTCATCGGTGACAGGGACTTCTCCATAAACATGATCAGTAAATCCGGTACGACAACCGAGCCTGCAATTGCTTTCAGGATCTTTAAGAAGATGCTGATCGACAAGTACGGAAAAGAAGAAGCTAACAAGAGGATCTACGCAACTACCGATAAGGCAAAGGGAGCTTTAAAGAAGGTTGCGGACGAAGAAGGCTACGAAGAGTTTGTTGTTCCCGATGACATAGGCGGAAGATTCTCCGTGCTTACCGCTGTAGGTCTCCTTCCCATCGCTGTCAGCGGTGCAGATCTCGATGCTCTTATGAAGGGCGCGAGGGATATGAGAAAGATCTGTCTTGAAGCAGAATATGACAAGAACCCCGCCCTACAGTATGCGGCTACACGTAACATCCTTCTGCGCAAGGGTAAATCCATTGAAGTACTTGCTAACTACGAGCCGGCACTTCATTATGTTGCCGAGTGGTGGAAGCAGCTCTACGGAGAGAGCGAAGGCAAGGATCAGAAGGGTATCTTCCCCGCAGCTGTAGATCTTACCACGGATCTGCATTCTATGGGTCAGTTCATTCAGGATGGACAGAGAACACTTTTCGAGACTGTTATAGAGCTCGACGGCGCGGATACGGATATCATCATCGAGAAAGAAGATGTAGACCTTGACGGACTTAACTATCTTGCAGGAAAGACGGTAGATTTCGTAAACAAGAGCGCAATGAAGGGTACACAGCTTGCGCATACCGACGGCGGAGTTCCCCAGCTCAAGGTTTATATTCCCGACAGAAGCGAGCATTCACTCGGCCAGCTCTTCTATTTCTTTGAGTTTGCGTGCGGCATAAGCGGTTATATCTTAGGAGTAAATCCTTTCAACCAGCCCGGCGTTGAGAGCTACAAGAAGAACATGTTTGCTCTTCTCGGCAAGCCCGGTTATGAGGAGCTTTCAAAGGAACTTGCCAAGAGACTTTAATATTCTTAATATTTACACATATAAGAGAATTGCATTAAGTATGTGTCATTCTGAGCGAAGCGAAGAAGCTTTGATCTTTATGTGTTAAAGAAGAGAGCCTGAAGGAACATTCCTTCAGGCTCTTTGTGTACAATAAACAAATTTTTATTATGAGGTCCACTTCTCAAAATCTTCAACGGGCATTGGCTTTGCAAAATGATAACCCTGGAACAGGCGGCATCCCATATCGGTAAGCATCTTGTACTGTTCTCCCGTTTCAACGCCTTCCGTAAGTGAAACGATACCTAAATCATAGGTCATGTTAAGGATGTTATGCAGGATCTTCTTAGCTCTGTCATCCGCTTCGGATTTCCTTAGGAAACCCATATCGATCTTTATAATATCGACAGGCATATCCTTTAACATGTTAAGCGAAGAATATCCGCTTCCGAAATCATCCATTTCCACAATGAAGCCGGCCTGCTGGAACTCCCTGATGATGGCCACACTGTTCTCCGTGTTGGTCATCATAACGGTTTCCGTTATCTCTATACGAAGCTTAGAAGTTTCGACTCCGTACTCTTTAACAAGATTTTCAATCTCCTCAACAACATCCATGAAATAGAAATCCTTCGGAGAAATATTTATCGAAATAAAATAATCCCTACCCTCTTTCTTCCACCTTGACAGTATCTCGCAGGCACATCTCCACATATACTTGTCTATCTCTGCGATCATACCGTTCTTCTCAAAAACGGGAACGAAGAGTCCCGGAGGCATGAAGCCTTTCTCGGGATGTATCCATCTGACAAGCGCCTCCGCTCCGACAGGGTTCCCATTGGTATCCACGATCGGCTGAAGATACGGGATGATCTGTCTTTTCTTAAGCGCTCCGGGAAGCTGGGATGAAATATTCTGATCCCATAGTACTTTTTCCCTCATATTGTCATCATAGTATTTAATTAATATCTGATAATCATCCTTGATACTCGAAAATGCCATTCGCGCACGGTCAAACATGGTTGCCGCTTCCATTTCGGGATCATGAGGAACATGGTATGCGCCTAAGTGGATAAGAACATTATGGCTTCTTGAACCTGCGGTAACACGGAAATGCGACAGTGTCTCGACAAATTTCTTTTCATCATAATCATCCTCCGGGATGAACATTCCGAAAGTATCACCGACTATACGACCGTAGATACATCTGTCGGTCATAAGCAATCTGATCTTGTCGGCTATGGCCTTTAAAACACAGTCTCCGAAAGTGTTCCCGAACACATCGTTTATTATCTTGAAATTGTTTACGTTTGTGTATACCACCAGATAATTTGTCTCCTGATCCTCCCGGATGGTTTTTTCAATGGTATCAAAAAGATGCTCCCTGGTGTAAAGATCCGTCAAGAGATCATGGGTTGCGGTATAAGTCTCACGCTGCAGTGCAAGATGCTCAACCGTAATATCCCTGACGCTAAGGAACGAACCTGCATTTTTCTCTTCGGTATAAGGAACCGTATTCATCTCAAGAACGTAATATCTTACACCGAATATGGTATCGACCTTCATGTTGTCGGTCCATTCCTCTTCCTCACGCTCAAGGCTTCCGAAAGTTTCCTCCAGCGACTCCTTTGCGGATGCATAATCATTCTCTTCAAGAGAGGCCAGCTTTCTTCCGTTTTCATTTGCCCAGATACATACCCCGTTCAGATCAAAGAAGAATAACGACTCCGGCATCTCGGACGCCATACTTGCAAGCATCCTGTCCAGTAGACGCATGGGTCTGTAATAGATTGCGAAATAGAATATCAGAAGACCTATGGATGCAAGACCCAGCATTGAAAGATCCACCGGCGTTCCCGATATGATATAGAACGTCTGCCAGGCACCGCCGATGATCATGGCTGTCAGAATGACCAGGTATTTTTCAATATATATACGCAGTGAACTGCACATCTTATAGATAAAGATCACTATGATAGACCCGAAAATAGCATAATCCACTATACGGTGATATAACTGTCCGGGCTTCGGTACCAGCTTGTAGTAGGTCGAAAAATCAACCTGTGTGGGCTCAAGTTCAAACGAATATCCGATGAACGGATTCAGCAGGAACTGAACCACATCTATGATAAGAAGCGAATACACAATGTACGGCAACGCTTTAAACAGCCATTTAACATTACAATAACGGAAAGTAAATCCGAGAAGGGCATACATTATTATGTCCATTCCTATGAAATACAAATAGTAACCGAAAGTGGCAAATGTCTGATTATCGGTACAGAGAAGGATCAGATTTCCCATAACGGGCGGGATAAAAGAAGCCACCAAAAAAGCGACAGAAGCGCTTATGGCCTTGCGCGAACGCCTGGCCAGTAAAGCACATATTGTCAGAATAACTATGAGTATGGCGAAAATCACTGCTACCCGTATTCTCATAATAACACCCTTTTATCCTGTCCCCAAAACACTGAAACTTTATATGTCCTTAACAGATGCACATAAAAGTCAAAGTCACCTCGAAAACGCTTTCAGCGTTTCCTCGGTAACAAAACGATGCTCCGCATCTCATTTCAGTCGGGGCTTGAACCCCGCCTGAAACGAAGATCTCCCCCCACCTTCGCTACGCTAAGA
>JAEEVO010000039.1 GCA_016290905.1 Lachnospiraceae bacterium
TATGGAACTTAAAGACAGGGTTTCTGTTCTTAACGAGGGTATCCAGTATTACAAATCAATCGAGAAAACACTTCAGAAGGCTCTTGTTTTGGCCGAGAAGACTGCGGAGACCACAAAGGAAGCTGCAAACAAGGAAGCTAAACAGATAGAAAAAGAAGCAAGGATGAAGGCGGAAGGCATACTGGCCGATGCTAAAGCGGAGCTTCAGAGCGTTCATAATAAAACGGTCGCACTGCTTCAGGAGTATGAGAAATATAAGGCTCAATTTAAAAATCTTGCGAAAGCCCAGATAGAGACGCTTGAGTCCGACGCATTTTCAATCAATGTAGCAAGAATTGATACGTTTGTTGGAAGTCAGCCGGCCGGGGAAAGTGTAAAGAAGCCTGCACGTGATGAAAACGACAGCGATGTTCATGAGCTTGTTGCCGATCCGGATCAGCTTAACGGCATGGTTAAGGACGGATTCAGTGAGGAAGGCGAAGAATTCGAATTTGATTATTCGGATTTTGAAGAGAATGACAGCGATAAAGAGGCTGACCTCAGCCTTTCGGAGCTGGGAGAAAACGACGACTGATCTTACAGGCAGACGAGATTACTCGCCTGCCTAATTTTGTGCGGACGGACACTGAGAGAGCTTGCTCTCGAAGTGACCGATAGCGCCGAGTAGGTGACAGCCTATTCAATTTATGGAGGAAAACGGTTTGAATAAGAAGTTTTGGTACATCGGTTCCGTCATACTTATGGCGGTTCTGGTATTTATAGATCAGATAACAAAGTTCCTGGCAAGACGTGATCTCGCAGACGGGGCTTTTTCGATAATAGACAAGGTATTCAGCCTTTCGCTTGTAAAAAACAAGGGCGCTGCATGGGGCATACTGCAGGGAAGAGTTGACATACTTTCAATAGTGAGTATCATACTGGTTATTGCGATAGCTTTTTTCTTTATAAAGATACCGAAGGATAAGAAGTTCAATATTATCAGGGTATTATGCGTTTTCGTAAGTGCCGGTGCCATAGGAAACATTATCGACAGGATCGGCTTTGGCGAGGTAACGGATTTCCTGTACATAGAGCTTATAAATTTCCCTGTGTTTAATATTGCTGACTGCTATATCACCTTCTCGATGTTCATTTTCGTGTTCCTTCTGTTGTTTAAGTATAAGGACGAGGATCTGGATTTTATTTCTTTTAAAAGGTTGTTCGGGAAGGAAAAGAAGGAGCAGGATAAAGCCGGTACAGGGGACAACGTCACAGAAATAAAAGCAGAAGAAAAAACGGATAATATGACCGATAAAGACATAAAGGAAGATACGGATGAAGGTAATCAGGCTGGAAATTGACGATTCAACGGACGAACAGCGTATAGACAAGCTGCTGGCGGAGGTTAACCCGGATCTGTCGAGGAGTTACATAAAGAAGATCATTGATGACGGCGGAGTTGCAGTAAATGGGAAGGCTGTCAAGGCTTCATTTGTACCGAAAGCAGGAGATGAAGTCGTGCTTAACGTACCGGATGCCGTCATCCCGGATATTTTGCCGGAGGATATACCGCTCGATATTGTTTACGAGGATGATGATGTGATCGTGATCAACAAGCCGAAGGGCATGGTTGTTCATCCGTCGATAGGATGTTATTCCGGTACTTTGGTCAATGCTCTGATGTACCACTGCCGTGAGAACTTAAGCGGCATAAACGGAGTGATGCGTCCGGGCATAGTCCACAGGATAGATAAAGATACGACCGGCCTAATCATGGCGGCAAAGAACGACAATGCCCACAGGTCGCTTGCGGAACAGCTGAAGGTTCACAGCATAACCAGAAGATATTATGCATTATGCTACGGATTGTTTAAGGACAGTGAGGGCAGAGTCGAGACTACCATAGGGAGAAGCCCTGCGGACCGTAAAAAGATGGCGGCCAATGTCAGAAACGGCAAGGATGCGGTAACCAATTACAAGGTGCTTGGTACGGTGGCCGACCGGTATTCATATATAGAATGCAGGCTGGAGACCGGCAGAACACATCAGATAAGAGTACATATGGCGTATATCGGGCATCCGCTTTTGGGAGATCATGTATACGGTCCGTATAAGGAAGGACAAAAGGTGCTTGGCACCGTATTTGAGGGACAATGCCTCCATGCGGGTATTCTGGGGTTTGTACATCCGTCGAAGAACAGATACATGGAGTTTGAGGCTCCGTTGCCGGAGTATTTTGCACGGATTGTAAATTGCATGTGATGGTTATGGTTTGCACAGGTCTGCTGAAGGAGTATTAAGCATTTACTTATTTATGTCATCCTGAGCGTCAGCGAAGGATCTTTATTGTAAAAGCTTCTATACAGTTTATACAGAGAAGGGGTTCCATGGAAAGAAAAGTCATCAAGATCATAGAGAATGCGGATAAGAATGAAAACATCAGGACTTTCTTAATATATGGCATGAGCGGTGTCGGAAAAACCGGCACTGTTCTTGATTATGTGAAGAAAAACCATGAAGAGTACCTGTATATTGATTGTTCACGCAATTCGGATTTTTGCAGGTTCTTTGAAAACAGGGAGAAAAAAGAGGATGATACGTATATTGATATTCTGACAGCCGTAGTGTCGGAGTTTTACGGCATCGATCCCGGCTATCTTGCAAATATACCCGTGATACTGGATGAACCGGACGGGAGTTTGATAGATAACGGTCTTTTTGGTGGACATACCGAGTTCCTGAAGCTTTTCATAATAACATATGATAAGGCAAAGCTTTCAAGTATTTTAAGATGTATGGAAGGTCATAAGGTGACGGTTGTCAGGATGCTTCCCATGGATTTTGGAGAATTTTTAAAGAATACCGATAAGGAGTGGTATTCCGAGATCATAGAAGGACATCTTATGAGCAGGAGAAAGATCCCGGATATGATACATGAGGAATTATCCGATCTTTTCGGACTCTTCATGCTAACGGGCGGAATGCCGGAGATAGTTGAGGAATATAAAAGAACGCAGGAGACTTCAGTACTTATCAGCAGACAGCGCTTTTTGAAATACGGTATTCTATTTAAGAACTTAAACAGTGAGTTTGAGTGCAGTGAGGTCAGGGTCAGGAGTATCTGGGATGCTATTGAAAGCATACTGGAAAAGGATAATCATAAGTTTATGTATACCGTAATGAGGGACGGAGCTACGGAAAAGGCTTATGAGAAGGAAATAAAGTTCCTTACAGACCGCGGTATGCTGATAGGTATAAAACGTTTTGACGGTAAAAATGAAGGGATGCATCCTAAAGGAATGCGGTATTATTATTCCGATATTTCCATGTATGACAGGCCGGATGTAGGTAAGATAATGGAGAGCCTGATGATACAGGAGATGATAGGTAAGGGTTTGGAAATAAAATACTGGGAGTCAGGTAAGGGGGCCTCGCTTGATATGGTGCTTTGCGGCGCAGACAGAGCTATACCGGTGGAGGTTAAGGTTAATGACAAGAGCAACAGTAGGAGTGTGAGGGCTTTTCTGAAGGACAGACCGGATAAAACGGTGTTGCGGCTTTCTTGGGAGAACTGCAGGTTTGACGGGGATGTGATATCGATACCGGTTTATGCGGGGTACGCCATTGATAGGTTGGGGATTTGAAAATTTGGTTTTGACTTATATAGTCAGGGAGGCGGGATGAATATATATCCGCACGCAGAAAGCGGATTTCGCAGGATGTGTATGTTTTGAAATGTAGATGTTTTAAACGGCGCGTCCCAACATAACGCGAAATCCTTACAGACGTTTTCGCATCATATCAGCGAACCGGTTACCCGGTCCGCAAGATATGATAATCGCGCGAAAAGTCTGCGCAAAGCGAAATGCGTGCGGATATAACATTCATCCCGCCTCCCTGGTTTATGTAAATGTTATAAAGCCAATAGTATAAGATGTTGTCGTAATGTTAGAGGCATAAACCTTGTGTCATTCTGAGCGAAGCGAAGAATCTTTGCTCAGAAACACAAAATTTACATATTTCAAACACAGTCTGAACGTAAATTCGGGATATCATAATCGTATAAGGAAGTCAAAAAAAGATTACAGAGGCTTATGTAGGCAGCTCAAAAAGGGTGTGAGCATAAGCTTTGAGTATATAACAGAAAGGACTGATGTATATGAAGAAAGGTATCGTAATAAAAATAGCGGGTGTTGTGACGGCATTGGTTGTAGGAGTCGTAGCGGTTTATTGGGGGACAGACGGGTTTACGTTTGGAGCGCAGAATGAACAGACAGTTATGTCAAGCTCGGGGCAGGATCGTGCAGAGCTTTATGTTTCTGATAGTTCAAAGAAAGCTGAGCCTGAGACAGTAGAAAACGATGATAAGAGTTCTGTAAAGGAGAATGATAATAACAATAATAGTGATGAAAAAAGTGATGTTAAAGATATAAAGGACGAGGTTAAACAGGAAAATCCGGATAATGAGATAAATAAGGAATCGGAGAATGGAAACTCTCAGGGTAACGGAAGACAGAAGCCGGAAAGTTTTAATGGACAGAGACCCGAAAATTTCAACGGTCAGATACCGGATAACTTCAATGGTCAGGTACCGAACAACTTTAACGGGCAAAACCCTGATAATTTCAACGGACAGATGCCGGGCGGCTTCGGAGGGAGCAATGTAGAGATTTCTGAAAATCCTTCGGAAGTAGTTAAGAGCGAAATGAATAATACTGCTTCTGCATTACAGGCTGATTATGATAATGCAGTAAGTATTGAGATGTCAGATTCCAATAATTCCGTGAAAATAGATGAGGCGGGTACCTATGTTATCACAGGAAAGTGTTCGGACGGTAGTATCACGGTTAAAAAAGAGACTGAGAATGTGGTACTTATCCTTAAAGACCTTGAACTTACGAGTATGGAAGGAGCTTGTGTTTCAATAAACAAGTCTTCGGAAGTTAAGCTGATAGTAGAAGGAAATGTAAAGCTTACATCTGCTGAAAATCCGGAGAATGAAAAATCGACGGATACAGAAGTTGCGGATAAATTTGACGGCGCAGCCATAAAGGTAAAGGCAGGAGCAAAGGTTTATATTACGGGAAGCGGCAGTCTGGTAATAGACGCATCAAAATGCAAAAATGGTATCAAATCGGCTGACGATGCTGAAACAGCACTGACGATTGACGGTCCGGAAATAACTATCACAGCTGCAAATGATGCGATCAATGCCGAATATGATCTGGCAGTTCTAAGCGGTAAGCTTAACATTGCCACAACGGATGATGCGATACATGCCGACAGGATATTGACAATAGGCACTGAGGAAGGAAACGGACCGGAGATAGTAATATCGTCCTGCAAGGAAGGATTTGAGGGAACTGTTATAAACGTATTTAGCGGAAGTGTTACGATCAGTTCATCCGATGATTGTATAAACGGAGCAAACAGTAACGGTACTTATTCAAAGGAAATGGCTTGCTCAGTAAATATCCTTGGAGGAAAGCTTGATCTCACATGCGGAAGCGGTGACGGTATAGACTGCAACCAGAATGTAAATCTTATCGGTGGAGAGATAACGATCAGCACAAGGTATAACGGCGGTGACGCAGGTATTGATTATGACGGAACATATTACGTAAGTGATGAAGTAGTACTCAATAATCCCGGCGGCGTAGCAGGACCGGATAATTTCGGTGGAATGGGCGGTAATAAGAACTTTGGAGATAATGGTAATAGACCAGACTTTGGAGAAAACGGCGGCAGACCTGATTTCGGAAATAACGGCACAAGACCTGACTTCAGGAATAACGGCACGAGACCTGATTTCGGCGGAAACAGCAGAGCGCAGGATTCTAATGTTAATGAAAACACACAGAACCTTAACTAAATTGTAGAACAGTTAACAGGAAATGCATTTTTTACTTGACAAATACTAACTATTATTGTAGAATATCATCCGTATCGCCCTTCGTTTTGGGCGAAGGACTTAGAAAGAAGAGTATGAAGCGCTTCTGGACCGAAAGGTATGGAATATAGATATGGGTGAGATACGTTTACATGATGGCGAGTTAAATGTTATGGAGTTACTGTGGTCAAACAAGATGCTTGCAGCTAAGGACATAGCCAAGATTATAAAGGAGTATGTCGGCTGGGAGAAGAACACCACTTATACCGTTATAAAACGTCTTATTGACAAGGGAGCCATAGAGCGTCAGGAACCGGGATTCATGTGCCGTGCCATAGTATCCAAGCAGACCATACAGAATAATGAGATAAAGTCGCTTTTGGACAGATTTTTCTCGGGCTCGTTCAGTACTATGTTTGCAGAGTATATGCATACGCATGGTTTCAAGTCTTCGGAAGTACTTGAGATGGAGAATAAATTGAAAATGTACAAATTACAGAGCTAAACGCTCAAAATTATTCCGGTGGAAAAAGCTTTCACCGGATTTTTTGTTTTTTGTGCGATTTTTTCTTGAATTGTATTAAAAAATGAGGTAAAATGTCGATATAAACAATAGTAGTATGTTTTATTACCGGAAGATTGGATGCGTTCTGTTTGAAGGCAGGTGTGGTTTATGAAGAGTATGAAGCTCAGACAATCAAATAAAGGCTTTACTCTGGTCGAGATACTTGTTACTCTGGTACTATTCTCGGTTATTTTAAGTGTGACAACTTTCGGTATAATCAGCTGGCAGCATTATTCCATAAATACAGAGCAGAATGAAAACGCAGAGCTTGTTTACATGGCTGTCAAAAACAAAATTGCAATACTCAAATCAAACGATTCAATAGATGAGGTTGACGGATGGGCACCGGATTTTGATCCTACCAATCCGAATTTGTCCGGAGAGGATAGGCAGGAGATGACGCTAATTGCGGGTGGCTATGTAATGAGGTGTAACATGGGGGATTATGAGCTTTATAAAAAAAAGGATTATACAAATCTTAAGAAAAGCTCGAAAAGTGCAAAGCTGCTTTTTGATTTTATAAGCCCGTATATTTACAAAAAAGATATACTTAACGCATGCATATCGGTGGAAGTTGAGAAGGATGGAACCATAAGAAGGGTTTATTACAGCAACCGCTGGGATAAGTTCACTTATGACAGCGGAGTTGGGGCAAACTGTATAAAGCTTACAAATCTGTGGAGAAATGAAAGCGAACTTTATGACAATATGGTAGGGCTTTATACGCCCGGTTGATCATATTGGCAGTGAGGAAAGGCGGGGAGCGGTTATATGATAAAGAGGAAAAACAGCATATCATATAATAATGAAGGCTCAGCCATTATAACCGCGCTTGTTGTTGGTACGGTTCTGATGGTACTGTGCCTTTCTGTGCTTGCTATCGCTTATTCACTATTTCTTTCGCAGAAGGCCAATACTTCGGATATGCCAAAGAGAGAGATGCTGTATTCTGCAGTTGAAACAATAGAGGAGGAACTGCTTAGTACCGCTTCGGATGCAGATGGAAATTCGGCTTATCAGTTGAAAATGCTAAACGAAAGCGGAAGCGGCGGGGTGATTGATGTTACACCCACGGAAAGCGAATTCGGGAAGACGATACTTGACAGCATATTAGCTGAGCTAAAAATGATAACAAAAGACTCAGGGACCGGAAAGTATACTCAGGACTTGAGAAGCTGGCTTTGTTATAAGCTTGATTCGACCGACAGCAGGCATTCGGATATGAATCAATGTTCAAGGTTCTTTTATCTGAAATCGATAGGGTCGGTCAATATAGTTGCCCAGGTTTACTGGGAGATACCCAAAAACTGGGAGCCATCCATCCCGGATTTTTATAACGGAACGATCCTTCATGTAATATACCGTCTGTACGACGCTGAGAATATGGAGCTTGAAGTAAAAACAGAGAGGGTTTATAAACTTGGGAGCCAAATGCTCAGTAAGACTACATCCGGTTCGGGAGCCTCGTCGGGAACAGGTGAGCCGTCAGGATCAGGGGCTTCATCAGGTACAGGTGAGCCGTCAGGCTCGGGAGGTTCATCAGGCTCGGGTGACTCGTCAGGTTCCGGGGGTTCATCAGGCTCAGGAGGTTCGTCGGACCAAATTACAATGTTTAATTGTTATTACTGGGAAAGAATAGTAGGTTAAAGGAAAGTGAGGTGAGCACATATGAGAATGGATAACAGAGGAATGACCATAGTTGAAGGTATGGCCGGATTCATGCTTATTGTTGTGCTCCTCGCTTCTTTTGTTAAGATAATCAGGCTTTCATCCAATCTTACTATAGCTGCTTCGGACGCAAAATTAAACAGTGTCGAATTTAATGAGAAGTATTATACCGGAAAGAATTATACGGTAAAGTATAATAAAGAAGATAAATTGGCATTTAGGGATGATAGTTCGAATATTGTAATAAATGAAGATGGTTCCATAGTGGATATATATATTGAAGAGTGGCATTTGAACGCCGATCCGACAAATGGTATTTATCAGGAATACACCAAGAACGCTCAAGGAGTGTATTCTAAAAATACAAGTACAACATCCACTACTTGGACATTATCGAATAAGGTGATGAGGAAGATAGAAAATATATACGATCTTTCCATTGCAAGGACCTGTGTATACAGATATACAAGCCTTTCGGGGGAAGAAACGGTTCCGTGATTTTTGGTAATTCCGAGCGAAGTGAAAAAGCTTTATGTATTATGTGATAAGATCCTTCGCTGACGCTCAGGATGACAGATGAGGCTTAGAATGACAGATGAGGCTCAGGATGACAGATGAGGCTCAGAATGACAGATAATGTTCAGGGTGACAGATAATGTTCAGGGTGTGACAGATAACGTTCAGGGTGACAGATAACGTTCAGGGTGACAGATAACGTTCAGGGTGACATATGATGCTCAAAAAGAGAAGCTCAAGGAATACTTGAAAAAGGTGGTTTAATAACGTAATACATAGATTTCGGGGAAAGGAGGTGCAGCCGGTTTGAAAAAGATGGATAACAAAGGTATGACCCTTGTGGAAATGCTGGTCAGCTTCATAATCCTTGGCATACTTCTGGTAGTTGCCGCCAAGGTCATACATTCCTGTACGGAAGTGTATTACAACAACCGTTCGGTAAGCTATGGAATACAGGCTGCACAGATCGTGGCGACGGAGATCCGCGGCGAGATAGAGGATGCCCTTCCTTTGAATGTTTATGATATTGATAATACAAGTTCCAGAGGATATTATATTATCATATCGGATTCTAATCATATGATAGAGTTTGTCGGGAAAAACGGTATACAGAAAAAGATATATCTGAAACAGGAGGGGACAAAAAGCGTATTGTATGAAGAATCCTGGCAGATTTATGACAGCGATACGCTTGATGCTGTTACCGGAAGCATATCGGCCTTCCCGGAAAAGCAGATTGATTCGTCATATATAGGTATGGGATACGAGGTAAAGGATATCACTTTCGAAATCTTCTACAGAAACACTGAAGAAAGTACCAATCCGGATCTTCAGATAAGCGACTGTCCGGTTTTGAAGATGCATTTAAAGGTATGTAACAACCAGTTTGACATATATGAATGTGATGAATATATAGCTTTGTACGGTCTTTACGGCTTACAGGGTAAATACGGTATCGATAACATCTTAAACAAGATACAGGTTAATTGATATAACAAAACAGAAGATATCCCCCACCTCTTAGCGTAGCGAAGGTGGGGTGAGATCTTCGTTTCAGGCGGGGTTCAAGCCCCGACTGAAATGAGATGCGGAGCATCGTTTTGTTACCGAGGAAACGCTGAAGGCGTTTTCGAGGTGACTTTGACAAAATTCTGAAGAAAGGAGTTATCTCCATGCCGGAAGAAAATAATAAATATTCATTGGAGGAAAACTCCACGCGCCTTATGATAAGGCGTATACTCGTATTTATTTTGGTGATCGCGGCGGGATTTATAATCGGATATTTCGTTTTCAAAAGGTTTAACGATCTGTCGGATGCACATCAGGTTCTTCGTGAAGCGAAGAATATAAAAATGAGCCTTGAAATGATAGACAGAGAGTATTACGCCGCAGGCTTCAGCATATATGATGAGAATGCAAAAGGAAATATCCGAAGGACCGCATATGATTATGTGCATCGCCTTCAGGGGAATATCACGGGTGACATAAGGCTTTCGGGCTACAATACGGAGACAAGGACGATAACCTGTCTGGAATATGAAGCAGGCGATTTCATTGTGAGATATAAATTTAATCAAGATGATGAAAAATCCGGGGATGATAGTACAGAAGACAGTAAGGATGAGACCGGATCGAGTTGGCAGGTATTCAAGATTGATGAGATACTCGGTTATTAAAAGCCGGTAAATCAAAGAAAGGAGCAGCCTTTAAGTGGTCACATACAAATTTGTCGCCAGAAACACCATTGGCAAAAGAGTTACAGGAAAGCTGCAGGCAAATGACGAGATAGATCTTCAGAGCCGATTAAAGAATGATAATCTGTATCTTGAATCGGCAAATGAGGTTGTCAGAAAGTCTGTTTCAAAAAAAATAAGGTCGGACAGAGTTGCGGATTTTGCAAGAAGTCTGGGAAAACTGATCGGCGCGGGCGTTTCACTGGTCAGAGCCTTAAGGATCATATGCGATGATGAGACCTTGAGGCAGAAAGAAAGAAACATATATATGGATGTACTGAAACAGATACGTACAGGTATGTCACTTTCCGAGGCGCTTACCATGCAGGGTGCGGCGTTCCCTCCGATGATGATAAACATGTTCCGTTCGGCAGAAGCTTCGGGAACACTTGAAGCCACAGCAAATCAGATGGCAGAGTATTACAGTAAGGAGTACAAGCTGCACAAAAAGATAAAGAGCTCGCTTACATATCCGAAGATACTTGGTGTGCTGATGGTCGTAGTCGTTGCGATACTTATGGGATATGTCATACCGCAGTTCGAGGATCTGTTTAAACAGATGGAAAAGCTGCCGGCAACTACCGAAATATTGCTCGGAATAAGTAATTTCGTCGCCAACAAGTGGTATCTGATCATATTGTTCGGAGTAATATTCTATATTATCTTCAAGCTGCTGTTTTCAATACCTGCGGTAAGGCTTATAAAGGACAGGGTAAAGACCAGGCTGCCAAAGATAGGCAAGCTTATGAGGATCATATACACGGCACGTTTTGCGAGAACTTTAGCGAGCCTGTATAATGCCGGACTTCCCATAATATCATGCCTTACCATTGCCAGAGACACCATAGACAATAAATATATAGAATCTCAGTTTGATACGGTTATTAAAGATGTTCAGGCAGGTCAGAACTTAAGTGAGGCTTTGCAGAAGATAGACGGGTTTACCAAGAAGCTTGTTTCTTCGGTTATCGTAGGTGAAGAGACCGGTACATTGGATGATATGCTGAATTCCGCGGCAGATCAGCTTGAATATGATTCGGAGATGGCGATACAGAGCATGGTAGCCATGCTTGAACCTTTGATAATCGCTTTCCTCGCATTCGTTGTAGGTTTCATAATCATTTCCGTAATCCAGCCGATTTACGGATCGTATGACACCATTGCAGCTCAGGGAAAGTGATGAAGGGAGAATATATATGAGTACAGTAGTATATTTGTCAAATCAGCAGATACATATAGTTGAGGGCGTCCGCGGAAAGACTGCGACAGTAAACAGATATCTGTCATTCCCGGCTCCGCAGGGTTCCATCATTAACGGTATCATTATGGATCAGGAGACCTTCGGATCGTTCCTGAAAGAGATATGGAGTGCTAACAAGCTTCAGACCAAGGATGTAAACCTGGTTATAAACAGCTCAAAGTTCGTCGGCCAGAATATGGAAATTCCCAAGATGGCAGATGAAAAGACGCTTGAGCATATTAAGAGAGGCTTCTCAAACATAGACCGTTCCGAGGAAAAGGTGTACGGCTTCATACGTCTTGAGGGCAGCCATAAGAAGATGAAGCGTCTTTACGCCGAAAGTGTTTCGCCTGACTTTATCTCTGATTATATTTCCTTCTTTGAAGGCATAGGGATAAAGCTCAAGGGTATATATTCCGGTGAAGGCGGTATGATAAGCCTTGTAAACGCTACCGCGGCCAAGAATTTTGATACGTTCATGATAATGATCGCAGACAGCATGACGCTGACCACCGTCCTTTATGTTAAAAAGGTATTTACCTATTATAACTCGGTGCGCTGCTTCCATGAGCCGGGTTCTGAGGACTATGCGCAGGATCTGACACGTTCGGCTTCACAGATTAAGCAGTTCATGCAGGCGAACCAGCTGGATTCCGAACTTGAGGTCATACTTCTTGCTGGAGTTGAGGAAAAGGATCTTTCCTTCTATAAAACGATAATGAAGGAATACGGAGTCCAGACAAAGATTGATATCTTCTCGGATACAAAGAACATAAAGGGACTTGACGGTATATTTGCCCAGAAATATCTGTTCGCCACAAGCGGTCTGTTTAACGGCGGAAACGGCAGTAACTATATCTTAAGGTATTTAAGCAAAAAGACTGAAAAGAAGGCTAATTCAAACACGATTTATTTCGTTGCGATAGGAGCAACACTGGTTGTTGCCGGGATAGCGTTCCTAATTGCTTTCCTTTTTGCAAGGGGACGGAGAAAACAGCTTGAAGACTTACAGGCATATAACACAAGTCCGGGAACACTGATGCAGGTTGAGACGTATGATGAACTGACATACAGGAACAGCTTTCTTGTCGGACAGTATCTTTCGATAGCAAATATTAATGAGAACCTTGATACATATCCATGGGCTACAAAGAATGTAAGGGAGCATATTTTTAAGCTTTCGGAAGGATATGCAACCGTTACGCTCACAAGCTGTAATTCCGACTCGGGAACGACGGATATGTCGGTAACCGCGGAAAATCCCAAGGTTATCAATGAGTTCATAACAATACTGATGTCACAGAAGATGTTCCATAACGTAACATATACAGGATATTCTTATTCTGCGGAAAACCAGTACAGAGTAAACGTTTCCTGTACACTTGAAGAATCAGTAGGAAGGGAGGGAGCAGAAGATGAAGATTGAACTTTCAGAGAGAGATAAAAAACTTCTGACCTTTCTGGCCATATTTGTCATAGTTGTGAGTGTCGGTTACTGGGGAGTCATTCCGCAGCTTAAGAAGGCAAGCTCATATAAGGAAGATATCGAGGCTCAGGAGCAGTTACAGGATGTGTATTCCCAGAAGATCGGACAGCTTGTATTTGTAGAGTCAAATAATGATGATCTTGAAAAGCTTATCTCCGGTGCAAAGGAAAACTATTATCCCATGATGGACAGTGATGCGATCGATAAGCTGATCACCACCACGGTTATGGATAAATACGGTCTGATAGCTTACGATCTTACCATAGGAAGCAAAGCGCTTGCTAATCTTGGTCCGTATATCTATTCCGAAAAAGCTCTGACAGGTAAGAGCGATGCCGAACAGAAGGCATTGGAAGCGGCAGCTCCCGTTATAAGCGATGATGGAATGCTCCTTTTCGCAGATGTTGCCGCAGCAGATGTTTCAACAGTCGGTATCTATACCGTTCCGGTAAGCATGAGGCTTTCGGGAGCAACGGAAAATGTTGAAAAGCTGTTAGATGACCTTGCAGCTTCAAAGAAAAAGCTCAGGCTTGTAAATTATTCCGTTGAGGCTAGCGAAACAGAGATACCTCATGAGGACGGGACAGTTGAGATATTTACGGAGGATATGCTGAATCTGTCGGTTGAACTTTATATGTGCATGGAATAAGCTAAAAATACTTTTGTATAAGGAGCAGATTTATGGAACCGAGAAAATTTGCCAATATAAGAATAGGAGATGTTCTTCAGGAACTCGGATACGCCACGGATGAGCAGATAGCTGAGGCACTTGCTTATCAGAAGGCCAATAAGGGTATCCGTATGGGTGATGCGCTGATCAAGCTCGGATTCATCACGGAAAAACAGATGTTAAAGGCTCTGGCCGACCGTCTGAACTACAAGATGATCAATATCTCCGATATAAACGTGGAAGTCTCGGCAGTGGCGAAAGTTCCGAAGACTCTTGCAGAACAGTACTGTATGATGGGTTATGCCGAGGATGAAAATATGTATTATCTGCTCGTAAATGACCCGATGAATTTTTACGGCATTGAGGATATAAGGCAGATAGTCGGAAAGGAAATAGAGATTGCACTGTGTGAGAAGAGTGCGCTTGAGAACTCCATATCCTACTATTATTCCGAGGTAACTGCAAAGGAAGCCGCAAGCAGGGCCGCTGATGTTTCGAACTATCAGGAGGTTGTTGAGCTCGACCTTGACAACGCAGAGGATGATACGCCTATCATCAACCTTTTCAACAACCTGATCATACATGCCTATAACTCGAATGTTTCGGATATACATATTGAGCCGTTTGAGCATGAAACTCATGTACGTATGCGTATGGACGGCGTTATCATGGATTTCATGACACTGCAGAAGGGTGTTCACAATCCGTTGATAGCCCGTATAAAGATATTGAGTGACCTGGATATTGCGGAACGTCGTATCCCGCAGGACGGACATTTCCGTACCAATATCGAAGGTAAGAACCTGAACATCCGTGTTTCCGTTCTCCCTACAGTATTTGGTGAAAAAGCGGTACTGAGACTTCTTGCAAGCTCGGCCACCATCGATCATTCCGGAACCTTCGGTATGAATGATTATAATTATGAGCTTGTCAGCAACATGCTCCGTTCACCAAACGGTATCATCTATGTGACCGGACCTACAGGATCGGGTAAATCGACAACGCTT
Organism: Lachnospiraceae bacterium; assembly: GCA_016290905.1. GTDB lineage: Bacteria > Bacillota > Clostridia > Lachnospirales > Lachnospiraceae > RUG11977. The sequence goes on from JAEEVO010000039.1 coordinate 14,755, forward strand.
TACATGATACTTGCGGAGCTTTCAAAGAGGAGTGTAAATATTTCCACCATCGAGGATCCCGTTGAGAAAAACCTGCCGAAATTAAATCAGACACAGGTAAATAATCAGGCAGGACTTACATTTGATATCGGACTTCGTGCTCTATTGCGTCAGGACCCGGATATCATAATGGTCGGCGAGACACGTGATACGGAAACGGCATCCATCTCGGTACGTGCAGCCATTACCGGACACCTTGTTCTTTCAACACTCCATACGAACGATGCCGCATCTTCGGTTTTGCGTCTCGTGGATATGGGAGTTGAGCCTTACATGATCGCAAGCTCGCTTGTGGGCGTTATAGCTCAGCGTCTTGTTAGAAAGGTTTGTACGGCATGCGGCGAATGGGATGCCATGACAGATGAAGAAAGAATTCTATGCGGGACATATCTTCCAAAGGTTAAGCATGCAAAGGGATGTACCCAGTGCAACAATACGGGATATCGCGGACGTATCGCGATCCATGAGATACTTCCCATCACCAAGGAGATAAGAGAAATGGTGACCGGAGGCGCAACCACGGAACAGTTAAAGGATTACGCTTTAAAGAATCTTGGAATGAAGACGCTGAAGGCGAGTGCTTTAGAGCTTGTGGAACAGGGTATTACCACTGTGGATGAGCTTGTAAAGGTATCTTATTATGAGTAACGGCTGATATTTTTCTTATATCGGGTGCATGCAGGGATATCGTGTCAGTGCATAAAAGCTCGAAAAAAGATAATTTTTAAAAAAAATTAAAAAATTATCAAAATTAGGGTTAAGAATATTCCCATATAATCCGATATAGAAAATGTAAGCAATAAAGAGTAAGGCAGCAGGGAGCTGTCAAAATAAATATCCAGGAGGACAAAAGTTTATGAAGAAATTAAGAAAAGACAACAAAGGTTTTACACTGGTTGAAATGATCGTTGTTCTGGTCATTCTCGCAATCTTGGCAGCAATTCTTATTCCTGCGCTGCTCGGTTACATTGATGAAGCAAAGCAGAAGCAGTACGTACTGAACGGCAAGAGCGCTTATACAGCATCACAGGCTGTTATGAGTGATTTATATGCTAAGGCTAAAAAAGATTTCAATCTTGAGAATGCGATTACTGATGATGTAAAGCAAAGAATCCTTGATATGGCTGATATTAATGCATGTACGGTACTTGAAATAGGTTGTAAAGATGCTTATACTTCAGGAAGCGGTTCTAAGCAGCATGGCGCATTTACAATAACTTATGTACATTATCAGGAGGATAATACTGATATTTACTTCTATAATAATGAATGGACATCAACAGCACCTACATCAGGTGGAACAACTGGTGTTTATGGTAAATTATATACAATTAAATCATAATCATGATTTTGAAAGGCTTCAAGCTATATAACTTAATATGATTACAAGAAACCCCCGTCAAGGATTACTCTTTTGATAGTCCTCGACGGGGGTGAATTTTTTATTGATTTTCCTTGTGTTTGATGGTATAATTGATTATGGAAAAATATGGGAAAGAGTAGTCATATCCTCCGAAAGGTTTCGGAGGTTCGGGAATATGACATGTGAGAGAAATGAGTAAATTCATTGGAGACAGGAAGTTTTACGGAAAGGTGATGAAAGTTGCCGTTCCGATAATGATCCAAAACGGTATAACGAATTTTGTAAGTCTGCTGGACAACATAATGATAGGGCAGGTCGGTACCGAGCAGATGTCAGGCGTTGCGATAGTAAATCAGCTGCTTTTTGTACTGTACCTTGGTATCTTCGGCGCTTTGGCAGGACCGGGTATATACGGAGCACAGTTTTACGGCAGCGGGAACCACGAAGGTGTAAAACACGCCTTCCGATATAAGCTGTATATCTGTATCGGCCTTGTATTGCTCGGAATACTTGTACTTTCTACATTCGGAGACAATCTGATGCTGCTCTACCTGCATGAGGAAGAGGGTTCTGTACAGTCTGCCGAGATGGTACTCGGGTATGGACGTGAGTACCTGGGAGTCATGCTTATCGGCCTCATCCCGTACGGTATAGAGGTAGTATATACAAGCACTGTCAGGGAGTGTGGTGAGACAAGGGTTCCCATGGTGGCAGGACTCATAGCTGTCGGAGTTAACCTTTGCCTTAACTATCTGCTCATATTCGGAAAGTTTGGGTTCCCGGAGCTTGGCGTAGTCGGTGCCGCGATAGCGACAGTCATATCAAGATTTGTCCAGATGCTTGTGGTAGTCGTATGGACTCACAGGCACACGATAAAGATGAAGTTTGCTTCAGGTTTATATAAGAGCTTTAAGCTTCCGGGAGAGCTTGCATGGAAGATCACCGTAAAGGGTATGCCTCTTATGGTAAATGAGCTTCTTTGGTCGGCCGGTATGGCATTCCTTAACCAGTGTTACTCAAAGCATGGTCTTGATTCTGTTGCCGGTCTGAACATAGCGTCTACATTTATAAACCTGTTCAATGTTGTATTCATAGCCATGGGAAGCGCTGTAGCCATCATGGTCGGACAGCTATTAGGAGCCGGAGAGCTTGAAGAAGCAAGGGATACGGATACAAAGCTTATTGCATTTTCCGTAATGTCATGCTTTGTTCTTGGAGCGCTTTTGTTTGCGCTTGCACCCGCGTTTCCTCAGTTTTACAACTGCGAGGACTCGGTTAAGGAGCTTGCGACCGGATTTTTAAGGATAGGAGCGGCGTGTATGCCGATATATGCTTTTATGCATGCGACATATTTTACGCTTCGTACAGGAGGAAAAACATTTATCACATTTCTGTTTGACAGTGTTTTCCTTATGTGCGTAAGTCTTCCGGTGGCTATAGTGCTCAGTAATCTGACGGGCATGTCCGTTCTTGTCATGTATTTATGCATACAGCTTATAGATGTCATTAAATGTATAATAGGTTTCATACTTGTAAAGAAGGGTCTGTGGATACAAAACCTTGTAAAGGAAGAAAAAGCTTAACATTTTGCTATAAATTACCGATATATATTTAGAGATAATCTATTTTGATACATCGGAGGGACATGGGATATGAAAATGGAAACCGGAAAAAATAAAGGTTTTACGCTGGTTGAAGTATTAGTAGTAATATTAATTGTAACAATTCTCGCCGGTATAGCAATCCCTGTAACATTAAGCATTATCGACAGCACTGACGAGATTGATGTGGCAACCGATGCTAAAACCATCTGGAATGCGACACAGACACAACTGCTTGAACAGCTGGCAAATGACCAGCATTGGATTTCCACCAAAAATGGTATAACACAGGGTATGATCCTTGACCAGTTTGATAAGAACTACAGCAAGGGCAGAGCTGAAGGCGAGAAAAAAAGAGACAGTAAGGCAATTTATCAGCTCTCGGATTTTGAGAATAACGGCAATTATACATGTTATCTGTATGCGGGGTATACTGTTTTTGCGGATAAGATTTTAAATAAGATTGAGAATAAAGATAAAATAGAGATCCTGTATATCGGAGCCGGGAAATACAGTAAATATTTTATCGATGCAGGTGCGAAGTATAACTATCCATATACATTATTCAGTCTTGTTTATAAATACAAGGATGATGATACGGTATATTATTATGATGGCAAGAATGTGAGCGATAAGTGGATCTTTAAAACCCCCGGATCTGCCGCAGCGGTCACCGGAAATGAGACTGAATTGATAATTAAAAAGAATAATGAAGAAATAGAACTTCAGATGTATTGTATAGTTAATAAAGCAAAGAAGAATGAAAAAGATTTTGCAAATAATCCTGAAGCGGCTAATTATTTTTACAGACTTGTTAATGGACAGATAAAATGAAATTTAAGTTTTATTTGGTTATCGTTTTGTTGGGAGGGATATGCCATGCTGTATTTAAAAAACAAAAATAAAGGCTTTACTTTAGTAGAAGTGGTGGTAGTGGTCGTTGTTCTTGTTGTTCTCGCAGGTATTCTCATTCCTTCTTTTTCTAAATATATTTCCGAAAAAGATTTTGAAGAAAAAGTAGAAGGTGAACTTGATGATATTTTTCAGAGCGCACAGGTAGTATTTTATGATCTGTATGCAGAAGGTTCACACGGTGAGACTGCGGACTGCATCATATCGGGAGAAAATCAAAATAAAAACGCATACAAGGATTATAAAAAATATCCTACCACATATAGGATTGCGGATGGTGATAATGCCAAAAATGTGGATATACATAACAATCCTATAGCATCGAAGATTCTTTCGATAGCAGGTCTGGATATAAAAGATAATTATCCGAATATTGTTTTGGTCTGCGCGGGAAGATATGACGTATATGCAAATCCTGATAGTAAGTATTATGATCCGGAAAAGGCATATACTGTTTATGCGGTTGCATATCAGCCGCTCTGGGGTAATGATAATAAAAATGATGCTAGTACGGTCTATAATAAAAAACAGCATTTCTTTCTCTTGAAGAAATTGGGTGATGAGAAAGCATATAAGAAAAAACTTACAGTTATACCAAAAGGAAAAGGATGTCCCGTTTCTCCCAATACCGATCTAAATTATGTTGAAATAGACGGGGAAAAAATATGGGTTCAATACTATATGCTGAAGGGGTCAAAAGATAATAATGTTACTATTGATGATAAATTATGGAAATATTTAAATAAAAGTGAGGCTTGATCTAATCATATGATCATAACTAAAGTTTTGCAGATAGATTGCAGCTGAAGTTATAAAGCGGATAAGGATAAGTATGAATAAAATAAAGATTAAGTTGAAAAAGAATAATAAGGGCTTTACCCTTGTGGAAATGATCATAGTGCTTGTGATTCTGGCTATCCTGGCAGCCATCCTTATACCTGCGCTACTTGGTTATATTGATGAAGCGAAATCTAAGCAGGAAGTATTGAATGCCAAGAATTGTATGAATATGATACAAGCCAAATTGACTGAGTTATATGCTCAAAATGGGGATAAACTTGTTGTCGGAACAGCTGAGGGAAATACTATTGTTGGAAAAGATAATGTAAAAAAAATTCAAAGACCTTATAATAATATGTATGTTGTCAATGCGACAGATAAAGCTTGGATTATGGAAATCCTTAATAAGCTGGATCTTAAGATAGGTGATACTCCTAATGTAGATACTGACCCATATTGTATAATATTCGGTGTCGGGAGTAATGAAAACAATAAAACAAAGGCTTCTTTACATGATAAGTATACTATATGCTTTTTCTTCTATATGGAACAAAAAGATTCAAACCCGATATGGTATTTTAATGGTGAGTGGAGAACCAACAGGCCAACCAATGATGAGATTAATGAACAAACCGGGGAGATTAAGGTAGGGGATAAGAATGGTATGAAAATGCAATACTATATTGTATGTAATAAGGTTAAGAAAACCAATAATCCTACTGTAGGGATGGCCGGAGGAAGTTCGGAATTCATGAAATGGTACTATAGTCTAAAGTAATCTTAATCCAATAGTATAGGAGAAATTATGTATTACATCATAGAAGACAAACTTGTTAAATCGACCTATGAAGAGTGTCTTAAAGGGAAAAGCATATATGTAGCAACAGTTACGGGAGAAGAGTTTAAGAAAAACAGCGACCTTTTTAACATGGGTATAGATATGGATTTTGATTTAAATGATGCACCTGTGTCCTGCGTAAGGGTCAATTATGATTCTTTGACCGGTGGATTTTCGATACCCGACAGGGCTGACATTTCGGCCGAAAACCATGAGTTTTCTTTTGCACTTGATGAACAGGGCATAGTTTTTATAAATGATGACGGGACTGCAGAGCATATCATAGAAAAGATCGCCGGAACCAGAAAATGGCGCATGCCCAGTCTTGAGCGCTTTGTTTATGATTTCCTCGAAGAGATCATAAGCGAAGATATAAATGTACTTAACAGCTTTGACAAGAAGCTTGACGTTTTGGAGGACAGGATACTCGATAAGCATGATGATAATGTCATGGAGGATCTTCTTGAAATAAGAAGTGATATCATGGATCTGAGAACTCATTACGAACAGCTGATCGATCTGAGCCAGGAGCTTGAAGAGAACGAGAACGGTTTCTTCAGTTCCAAGAACTTAAGATATTTCAGGATGTTCACCGAAAGGGTCATGAGGCTGCAGGATATCGTTTCGTCATTAAGGGAACATACCATGCAGGTAAGGGACTTGCATCAGACCATGCTGGAAGTAAAACAGAACAAAATGATGAACGTTCTGGCAGTTGTTTCTGCCATTTTTATGCCGCTTACCCTTATTGTGGGATGGTACGGCATGAACTTCAAGTACATGCCCGAACTGGATGTTCCGATAGCATATCCGATTGTTATTACTGTATGTGTTCTTATTGTCGTACTTAGCATTATATTTTTCAAAAAGAAGAAATTACTGTAGGCGTACTCTTTTAGAGGAAGATGAACCGTTTTTACAGCGGTAGACAGGCCAAATAGAACGATGAACGAGATTATTCTGGAGATATCTGCTCTTTTTATAGCTGCTTTCTGCCTGTACGATTGTATTAAGCACCGTAGGGGGCTTTATTTTCCATTGCCCAAAACATGGAAAGAACGGATCGGAAATCAGCATTTCATATATATAACATTACTTATCGCTCTTATGACTTCATCGGTTACTTCTGTATCGGAAGTGATCTTTGAGTCATATTTTAATATAAGGAGCACTGCGGTTCTTTATTTGATAAATGAACTGTATTTTATTTCTCATAATCTTTTATCGTTCCTTTTTACCCTGTATATAATCGATATGACCGGTGTCGGTAAGGAGAAAGGAAGATCGTTTTTTCTGATATTTTTATCACCTTGCCTTGTCGGTGAAATATTCATCGTGACGACTCCGTTAACACATCTGATTTTCTATGTAAACGACGAGATAAAATATGTCCGCGGAGAATCTATGTGGATCCTCTATGCTGTTGCAGTAGTTTATATATTATTCGGAGTTTTCTTTTTCATCAAAAACAGGAACCGTCTGAACAGGATGGACAGATCCGCGACTCTGATACTTATTTTCATCGCAATACTCGGTATTGTGATACAGGGTGTCTGGGCAATAACCGTGGAGCTTTTTTTTGAAGCCATCTGTTTCCTTGGATTCATGCTTCTGTTAGAGGACCGGCGTGTAAAAGACAGGAGCGGACGGTCAAAAAAAATGAACAGGAATTTCATCGTAGTCATAGCCATGATATTCCTGACAGTTATAACCATAAACATAAATCTTATCTATCACGCAGGTACGGATCAGACGGGAAAGATAGGCGCAATACAGCTTGATAACATAAAAGGCAATCTTCAGGAGATGATCTCCGAGTCTTGTGAGAACCTGCTGAGATTCAGCATGGGCATGGAACAGATGTTAGACTCCGATGATCTTGAAGAAATAGAGGCTTACATTCAGAAGCAGAAATCCTATAATTACGATCTTACGGGCGGAAACTGTTTCAATGTGTATGCATCGTCGGATGAATGGACAATCATACCTGATTTTAATATGCCGGAGCATTATCATGCGGTTGAACGTGTGTGGTATATCGGCGCATTAAAGAGCGGAGACTCCATATACATTACCGAGCCGTATGTCGATGCGGCTACGGGAAATCTCTGTTTCACACTTTCAAACCTGCTTTCCGACGGAAAGACCGTTACCGCTATGGATTATAACCTTGGTAAGATCCAGGATACGGTTACCGAGATGAGCAAGTATGAAGAGCAGACAGCGATGATCGTTACCGAGGAGGGAACCATTGTAGGATCCTCAGATGATGATGTGCAGGGAAAAAAGATTGATGCTGCTTATCCGGAATTCCTTGAGGTTTTTGAGAGAGTCAAGGCTTCAAAGGAGCATGGAAGCTTTACAATCAATTCCGGCGGAAGAAACAATATAGTTTTCAGTAATGAGACGAGTAACGGCTGGCAGCTGATACTTATCGTAGATTCGACGACCTTCTATGCGGATATTTACAGGCAGATGGTAATGCTCACTGCCGTAGATGTACTGATGGTAGCAGTCATCATTGTTTTCTACATGGTGAGCGTGAACAACCAGGCAAAGGCCGAGAAAACCCTTTCGTCCGCCGAAGGCTTTATTTCCGGACTTTCCGAAGAGCTTAAAAATCCCGTGAACGATATAATCAAGACCTCTGACAAGCTGCTGATGGGCGAGAATGTCAGTTCTTTTGATGCCGCAAAGGAAATACGGGAATCCGGAAACAGGCTGAAAGAGATGATGGACAATCTCTTTTCGTACGCAAGGATATTAAAGAGTCAGCAGGATGATAACACCGGAAATGCTGAAAACAAAGATAAAAAGAGATCTGTATCTACCCGTTATATGAGAAACGGGATCATAGGAATATTGCTAATAGCGCTGCTTATCGGACTTATCCTCTGTTTAAGCACAACGACAAGATGGGGTACTACAAGGATAAGCAAGGAAGCTGACAAATACAACGGAGAGCTTACCCAGTGGATGGTACAGCACCAGAGCATACTGAGGATGTTCACGGATGTTATCGCAGCGGATCCTTCCGTACTTGAGGACTATGATACGGCCGTCAAATGGCTTGATGATATCAGCCGGAATTATGCGGAAATGTCTTGCTGCTATATGGCTAATCCATATAATGAGGAGCATCCTGTCATCATGAACAACGGATGGGTTCCTCCTGAAGGGTATGTGCTTGAAGAGAGACAATGGTATAAGGATACCGAGAGATCGGGTGACGGGTACAGTATTTCTGCGCCTTATTATGATGCAAGATCGGGACTTTACTGTATAACGTTTTCAAGGGTTGTCAATTCCAAGAGCGGGGATTTCCTTGGCATATTTGCTATTGACTGTTATGTTGACAAGCTGATAGATGTTCTTGATGACAGCTATACCAGCGTAGGTTATGCTTTCCTCGTGGATCAGGACGGAAACATAATAAATCATCCGGACAAGCAGTATGAGATGAGTGATGACAGCATTACAAACATAGAGGATACAAGATATGTTGATGCATATCATGACGGAAACGTTTTCATCATGAAGGATTATGAGAACAGCTATGTTTCCTGTTATTCCGAGAAGAGTGAAATTTCGGGATTTACGGTTATGGTGGTACAGAGCTGGTGGAGCATATACGGAACAGTGCTCATTATGATGCTCGTATTCCTGATCATGACGGTTGTCTCTATTGTAGCCGTAGCACTTATGATCAGCAGGTTCATCAACTGGCAGGAGGAAGCAAACAAGAAGCTTGTCGAGTCAGCGGACGCGGCAGTTTCGGCAGGTAAGGCAAAATCAAGATTCCTTGCACAGATGTCCCACGAGATAAGGACCCCTATTAACGCAGTGCTCGGTATGAACGAAATGATACTGCGGGAGTCTTCAAATGATTCCATAAGAGAATATGCCGCAAGCATTGCTTCGGCCGGACGAAACCTGCTGAGCCTTATAAACTCAATCCTTGATTTCTCAAAGATCGAGGAAGGCAAGATGGAGATCATACCGGTAAGATATGACACCGCCGTAGCCATAGGCAATGTTGTATATTCGATAG
>JAEEVO010000040.1 GCA_016290905.1 Lachnospiraceae bacterium
TTTGTAATTATATTATATATATGATATAATGATTTGTCAAGTGGCTTTTTGCAATTAATAGCCAAATCGTATTCCATATAACTGTACCAGTGGATTAAACATCGAATCTTTTTCTCCTTCTTCAGTTTTAAGGATAAGTTCGACCATACAAGCCACCGTATCCTCATCCGTTCTATATACCATTTTTTCAGCACACTGCACATTCATATCTTCAGAAGTGTCAAGGATTATACTTTTTATAAGTTGCGTAACCAAAGGTTGCAAATTAAGTCTTTTAACTCCACCCCATGTCTTTGTATATATATTCTTTAATCCTGAACAACATATATAAAGGTATAGACCACACATGGGTCTCTCCGTCCATATTATCCCCGACATTCTTCAAAGAAGACTTTATCGCAATCTTAGGATTATACCTGTTACAGAACTGATGAAGACTCTTTGCTTTGGTATTGTCCGCTGATTTTATTTCTATCGGTACCAAAACCCCCTCATAGTCTGTAATAAAATCAAGTTCCGCATCAGATTTGGTTCTCCAGAAATAACTGTCAATGCCCATGAACTTCAGTTGACTGTATACATAATTTTCAGCCATTGCCCCCTTATAATGAATGTAAGCCTCGTTTCCCTCAATGACTGTCCTATAATTCAGATTTGATTTTCTCCTAAGCAGCCCCACATCAGACATAAATACCTTAAAATATGTATAATCGGCCTCACTCGATAAAGGTATCTCAGGAGTCGGTACCATACAAAGTTTTCCTGCAATCCCTGAATTCACAAGCCATTCCAATGCATCCTCAAGATCCTTCGATCTGGCTCCCTGCTTCACATGCGAAAAGATGAACTTATTATTTTCCTTTGCTATCTGTGAAGGAATTGAATCCCAGATCAGTCTGATCTTGTTTGCGGTCTCCAATGTAGTATGCTTCGAAAAATCATCCGCATAATCTCTTAGAATATTGTCCTGGATTACTTCAACAGCTTTATAATCGTGAGTATCGGCCCAGATTTTTACAGCTTCCGGCATTCCACCGACAATATAATAATTCTTCAAGTATTTCTCAAGCGGAACCGTATACAGTTCCGAAATCTTCCTATCAAGTGGCATTTTCTTAAGTCCATCGATATATTTTCCTCCGCCGTCAGCCCTAACGAACTCTTCAAAGCTCATGGGATACATATCAATCCTGTCTACCTTGCCTACAGGAAAAGATATTCCTTCATCTTTCAAAGCCACGCCGAGGAGAGAGCCGGCAGCTATGATATGAAGTTCCGGCATTTCTTCACAAAAGTATTTAAGCGATTGTATCGCTCTTGAACAATCCTGTATCTCATCAAATACTACCAGTGTTTTCCCAGGCTCGATATTTTTTCCGAATATAATACTTCCAAGTTCATCTATTATTCTCTTCGTATCAAAATCGTAATCAAATACCGATTTAATCCCGGTATTACCGTCAAAATTGAAGTAAGCCATCTCCTCAAATTCAGTTTCACCGAAATTCTTGATCAGATATGTCTTCCCACATTGACGGACTCCTGTAACTAATAAGGGCTTTCTTTTTTTGCTATCTTTGCTCTTCCAAGCTTTAAACTGCTCCAGTACCGTTCTTTCCATCATCTCAAATACCTCCATAAATGTTCCTTTATGGGTATAATATCATTTTTCCGACGATATTTCAATATTTAATTGCATTTTATGGACGAATAATGTGTTTATGTTCTCTTTTTATTGACGAATAATAAAATTAAAAGCCGTAACAGCTTAGTGTCGCGGCTAAATACTTGTCAAAGTCACCTCGAAAACGCCTTCAGATTTCCTCGGTAACAAAACGATGCTCCGCATCTCATTTCAGTCGGGGCTTGAACCCCGCCTGAAACGAAGATATCCCCCACCTTCGCTACGCTAAGAGGTGGGGGATATCTTCTGTTTTGTTATAAAAACCATTATTAAACTCGGTTAATATATTCAACTATCGGCTCAATATATTTTTTATCGGAAATGTCATAGGAATCAGAAATCATCTTTATCATAATCTCTTCATCCTCTGTCTTGTTCTTCTTTGCCTTAAGCATCTTAACGAACATCTTCATCATCAACTTGGACTTTCCGGACATCTTATCGTAATCAAAGCCGCCGGGACAGTAGAAAACTCCGATCTTTTTATATGTTTCCTCATCAAAATTCTTATGAAGCGTCGGCTCGATATCCGGATTTTCTATCGGACTGCCTCCCACACAGAATGCTGCCAGCCTCTTCCCCTGCCACTTCTCGATATTCTTCTTAAACCATGATATTTTACTTATGCTTCCGGCACATGCCCATCCACCATAAACTATAGCGTCATATCCGGACAGATCCTTTTTCTTTGCATCCCCAAGCTCTATGGCGTCTCCCCCTGTCCTTTCGGCGATCCACTCCGCGTATCTTTTCGTAAAACCTGTCTGAGATGTATATACTACTGCTGTTTTCATTTTATGCTTCCTCCATCTTGTTTTATTATGACTTTTTTATTGCTCTGTATCTTTGGCTTTTTTATGATCATCCGGATTTACTGCTGCATCGTTTAATACTTTTACGATAAATTCATCACCAAGGTTCTTATCCATCTTCATTATCGTCTGTATGGTAATGAGCAGGCTGTTCTCATCTATACCCTTAAAAATACAGTCAACTATTTTCCGGCTCTGCGGATCATTCTTTTCACAAAACTCTCTGCATTTATCGGTCAGATATATCCTCTGCTTCCTCTTATCCTTCTCGTCCGTTACCATCTTTATATAATCTTTTTTCTCCAGCTTTAACAGTATCTGCTTAACATTCTGATGAGAGCTTCCCATTAAATCCGAGAGATCATTTATGGTCGGTGCTTCCTTGCAGATATTTATGCAGATTATCGCAAAAAACTGTTTCCAGGTAATCTCACGGAAAAAAACGTCAGCGGCAGCCTGATATCTGTTGTCAAATGTGCTCAATAAGCCCAGCAAAAATGGCTGCGGCGGCATATTTCCAAATTCGACATTGTTCATATTCATGGCGTCATCATAATTCATATATTTTCCTCCAATATTTGTAACATCGGCCCTTTATAAGCCTTTTCTTAACGCATTTCTTACTGCGTCTTTTATTACCTTGCTTGAATATGTGGCTCCTGACACTGCATCTACTTCCACATCATTATTCCGAATCATAGATTCTGTCATGGCTTCCGCCGGTTTTCCCTTACCGCACATATGCCTGACTATCTCTATATCCTTTATTTCCCCATTTGAAACTGTCACCCTGACATCCGCTTTGACCAGATCTGTTTCGCTGTGCCCTTCAAATATACCATCAGCGACTTTGGTCATATCAACCGGCGTCGTATCAAAGTCATCCACCTGACCGTTCATCCGGATCATAAGCACTGCAACAACAGATACCACAAGCAAAGTCAGGCCAGCCAAAACAAATATTACTACCTTTACAATTCGTTTCATTTTAATTCCTCAATTTTAAACAAAATAATATGTAACATGTTACCTTTCATCAATAATGTAACATGTTACATATTATTTGTCAACATCTTTTTTAAAAAATTTTCACTTCTCTTTTTTCCGTATCACTAATAATCTTATGCCAAGTACAAATACTGCACAGCCAAGTACAATGAAGAACCTTCTTGATATTATTCTCATTAGGAATAATGATATTAATATCTACTTATTCGCTATTATAGCAGCAATTGTGAATTTGTTTCATATTTCATCTACGTTTACTGTGCCACTCAAGTTCAGGATGTCTCTGATAGTACTCTGCTTTTCGCTCATACATTCTGGCATCCGCTTTCTGCATGGCTCTTCGTATATCGTTATCTTCATCACTGTGACAGCTTCCGACGGCAAAATGAGCTCTGCCGTCACGTTCCGAATTTTTAAGCAGGCTGTCTTGCAGCTTTTCAAATTCATCTCTGTCAGTGGCTGTGGCGATTATCATGAATTCATCTCCACCCACACGATATATCTCATTATTTTTTGCGTCTATATCATTTAAGACTGATGCCACATCCTTTAAAAGATTGTCTCCGGCAAGATGCCCCTGCGTATCATTTATGGTCTTAAGCCCGTTGACATCAACAAAAAATACCCCGAACGGTTTCTGTATTTCCTGTTTACCGCTGATTTCATCACTTATCCTGTTGTTCATGGCATTTCGGTTATAAACCCCGGTCAGCATATCCGTCTGACTCATTATCTTTATCCTACGGTTATTCTGATCATTCGCAATCTCAGCCGACAATATGAATGCCGTAAGCCCGAGGGTTTCCTTTATCATCACAGTTTTTTCGGGATTAAAGTTACCCGCCCAAATATAACCGATGGTCTTATTATCCGACCTCAGCGGATATATCACAAGGCTGCTGATACCATCCTGCTTAAGAGTATCCATCCATTCAGGGGCTACCTTTCTTGCTTCTTCCATCTCCTTTTCACTTGAAAATATGAAGCAGTTACTCTTATGCATCAATCTCGGCCATGTTTCAATAACCGTGCCAAACCGCTCGGAACGATATGCGGCATCAGGCATTATCCCAACATCAATCTCAAAATCTTCGCTGAGTAAAGTATACTGCCTTTTTTCAAAATCTGTGAGAAGTATACAGCATCCTTTCGCCTCGCACTGTTTCCTGATGTCTTTAACCACTGAGTCCATCGCTTTCTGGAAATCATTTGTCTCCCTAAGCTTGAGACATGTTTTGATAACGTTGGTCGCAGTCTCGGAGGAGATATCAATCAGTTTGTCTATGTCTGCCTTTTTATTCATCTCATATGAAAACAGCAGCATCTTTTTATCCGGATCATCGGATACAAGCGGCGTCAAAAAAACTTCCATCCATGCACTGTACATTTCTATATCAAAATATGTATGGACCGGTCTGTCATCCTGTACACAGTTTTCACAAAGAGCCTCAAAATTAACAGCCTTTGGGATATACCTCGTATAAGGAACGTTACGTTCAAAGTCCTCCGGATTCTGTACAACTGTGTTTATATATGCATCATTTGCATCTACAACACTATACCTGTTGTCGTCCTCTTCATTGAGATTTACCGACATAACGCATGCTATGCGTTTAAAGTTTGCTAAAAAACTTTTATAATCCATATTTTTCACCCGATACATTTTAATCATTTCAAACTTACCTAAAAAACGTCTCCGGCGTTTCCTCGGTAACAAAACAACGCTCCCCAGCTTCAGTTTTGTAAAAAATTACACCCACTATATAAAATATAACAAATTTTAACGATAAAGTCAAAATTTTTTACTCCACCCATTTTGACGCCGCTTCTTTTGCCACATGGCCTTCTTCTGCAAGCATTGTTATACAATTAATGCAATACTTTCGCGAATATCCGTCAACTCCGCTGTCCAGTGCTTTCCCAAACCATGCAAGGACCTGCTCATAATCCTGCTCCACTCCGTTTCCGTACCAGTATGCATCCCCAAGCATTACCATACATTGTACGGAGCCTGCCCCTGCGCCTTCAAGCGCATATTTACAAGCTTTTCCCGGATCCTTTATCGATTCATCGGAATCATACTTATATGCAAGAAAATAATATTCATCCGCCGTCAGTTTTTCCCCGTTTCCATCATTGTAAGCCATTTCCAGATAGTATAATGCCTTCTCTTCGTCAATCCCCGTATCACCTCTCCCCGTCAGGTAATCGCTTCCCAAAACGTGATAGTCCGAAGCAGCATTATTCGTATCCTTATCTGTATCGCCTTTTCCTTCTGTACCGTTTTTATCAGCATCATTTTTTTCACTTTCGGTATCTTTTTCCGAGGATTTTTCTTTTGCATCATTATCGACAGTTAAATCCTTCTTGCTAATGGCACTGCCATTGTCAACCGATTTATCCGCGTTCTGTTCATAATCTTTCTTTTTGTCCTCATTTCCAAAGGGCTTAAGGATTATGAGAAGTATGACCGCTGCCGCCAGCAATACACCTGTGACTAAAGCAGGCTTTAATACGGTTTTTGTTTTTTTACCGGCATCTGTAAGGCTGTTCTCAGTCTTTTTATCCGGAAGCTCCCCGGTCAATTCAGTCCCTGTACCCGATCCACTAAGTATAAGCTCAACAAACTTCCTTAATTCATCAATATGGTTTTTCAATGGTTTTGAAACCGCATCCAGCCAGTGAACACGGGTAAGGTAATACTCAAGCTCGTCGCTCATTTCCTTTTCGGTCAGTTTAAAAGGAACAATGGTCTTCTCCGCATTAAAAGCCAGTGCCACTTCGTTCATGACCTGTCGTGAGGCGTTTGATTCTTCGGTAAAAAGAAGGACAAAAACCTTAGCGGAACATATGCCCTCTTTAATGGCCGCAACCCATTCCTTACCGGGCATTATGTCTCTCGGAGCATACCAGCACCTGATACCGTTCTGTTCAAAATCCGAAACAACCGCATCTGCCACATTCTTATTCTTTGATGAATAGCTTATGAAAACGTCAACATTCATATTTTCTTCCTTAAAATTTTGATTTTCCCTACAGCTAAACCAAAAGGACATCCGATTTTTCTCCCTCCTTATACGGTCATGAGAAATAATCTGATGCCCTGTAAAAATTCATGTCCGGTTCCGGTTATACTCCCTGATTGTAACGGTAATGATCTACCCATTTAAATTCAGACCAGTTTAAAACTGCTTTTGCATAAATGTACTTCTTGTAAACAAACCTGAATCTGTCAGGATCCTCCTCCGGATTTATGGGGTTGTCCCAGCTTCTGGCGTCCGCCGAGATATTACGGTTATCACCCAGACAGAAGTATGCATCTTCCGGTACAGTCACGGGTCCGAAATCCTCATCAAAAGGGTTTTCATTTAAATATGGCTCATCAAGCGGTATCTCGGAATCATTGATATAAACTTTTCCATCCTTAAGCTCAACCTTATCTCCGGGTAATCCTATAACACGTTTTACGTATACATCACTATTATCATGATAGGTCTT
Source organism: Lachnospiraceae bacterium (assembly GCA_016290905.1). Classification (GTDB taxonomy): domain Bacteria; phylum Bacillota; class Clostridia; order Lachnospirales; family Lachnospiraceae; genus RUG11977. The sequence goes on from JAEEVO010000040.1 coordinate 7,003, forward strand.
TTTCTTCTTACTCTTATCATACCGATACGTAAGTTCAGGATCTATCTCGTAAAGCATCTTATCACTCTTAGGATATTCAAAGAATATTACATCGCCTCTTTCGGGATCCGAAAACAAATATGCAAGTCTGTTTCCGATGACCTTGTCCCCTATCTGTAATTCAGGTATCATCGAGCCCGAAATGATCTCAGTCTTCATGATAACGAATTCTGTTATGAAAAGTGCAAGCAGAAATGCAACCGCAACTATGATGCTCCAGCTTATTATCTCTTTTTTCCAGTTTATCGGTTCCTTTTTGCCTTTTTCATCTTTTTCTTTATTTTCAGTCTTTTCTTTCGTATCTTTTTCTTTTTTTACATTATGTAAATCATTTTTTTCATAAATGTGGTTAACAGAATTACAAAATGGACATATTACATTATTATTTTCATCCTTTTTTGTAATATCTAAACTACTATCACAAGATTTACACTTTAATACCTGTACGCCTAATTCTTTTGAATTATCTATCTTGGTTTTCTCGTCTAAAGACTCTGAACCGGTATCTTTTTCATCTCCTTTGGTAGAAACAATATCTGTATCTTTTAAGTCATCTTTTTCTAATTTTTTATCTTTCATAATATTGTCACTTTCAATCATTCCACAAACTACAGATATATGCTATTTCCGCATAGCTCATTCCTTTTTTCAGCTTATGTGTTCCGTATTGGATCTTATAAGCATATCCTGAGTCTATAAGATATTTGTTAAAATCAGAACTGCTTTCCACAAGGCCTGCCTTTACTATCAGATCGCAGAACTGTTCTGATGTTGTACCTTTCTTTACAGTTACTCTGATATATCCATCCTCGTCAACCGGATAAGGTGTAGGCGTAGGCGTCGCTGTAGGCGTAGGTGAAGGTGTGGGCGTTGCCGTGGGTGCAGGCGTTGACGTCGGTGTAGGCGTCGACGTAGGCGTCGGCGTTGACGTCGGTGTAGGCGTTGACGTCGGTGTAGGCGTCGACGTAGGTGTAGGTGTCGGCGTAGGCGTCGGCGTAGGTGTCGGTGTCGGCGTAGGTGTAGGTGTTGGCGTCGACGTAGGTGTTGGTGTTGGCGTCGACGTAGGTGTTGGCGTAGGCGTCGATGTCGGCTCAGCTGTAGGTGTCGGCATAGGTGTTGGCGTCGATGTCGGCTCAGCTGTAGGTGTATCTGTAGGCTCCTCGGTAGGAACAGGAGTATCCGTAGGCTCCTCCGTAGGTGCAGGTGTATCCGTAATTTTCTCCGTAGGCGTAGGAGTATCCGTAGGTTCCTCAGTAGGTGCGGGAGTATCCGTAATCTCCTCGGCAGGCGTAGGTGTGCTCGTTTCGGTAGGCGTTACCTTTTCCGTTGGTGTCAGATCCTTCTTTCCCGATTCGGATGCATTGGGTCCTACAAGCTTTTCTGCCTGGGTGTTATCACTCTTTTCCTGTGTAGTACTGTCTATTTTATTGTCAAGTTCGAGATTCGGGATGATGATGACCATAAAGATCAACATAGCAAATAGGATTCCGCATCCCACACCTCTCATATAATACTTTAATTTCATTTCATGCCTCCGGGACTATTTACAATATAATTCTATGATCAGTTTTACTTCACCCTGTCCCATATCGAGCATTTTGGATATTTCCATAACTGATTTCTTCTTTTTATAAAGTGCTATAACTTCATTTGTTTTCTCGGATTTGGCAGGTGCATTCTTTATCATTTCCTGCTTAACATCACTGGATACCGTTGAAAGTCTCTGCTTTGCCCTGTCCTTTGACTTAAGATCCTTAACGTTGCTGTCCTCTACAGGCTCGGGACTGTCGTCCTCTTCAAAAATGAATTCGTTCATGCCTATATCTATGACACGGGCAGAACGGTCACTTTCCTCTTTAACTGTTTCAGGTACAGAGTTAGAAAGCTCATCAGTCGAAGCAAAATAATTCTGCTTCTCGTAATCTGCTTTTAAGGAATCCACACTCTGCATGGTTTCTTTTAATTCTTTTTCCTTATCCTGCAACATCTGGTAAAGGAAAACAACTTCCTTATGATTTGCGTCTATCTTTGCCAGAACCTGGTCTGAATACTCTTCAACCGCCATAATCTTATCATTTGATATGGCCTCTAAACTGTCCTCTGTCGATTCAAGCAGCTTATTGGCATTGGTGTTCATATCCCTTATAGCACGTTCACTTATTACATTAAGCTGTTTCATGTCGGGAACTGCCACTGTCGGCTGCTTAACCTTATCATTCTTATCAACCAGAAAAAAACTGATAACTATCAATATCAGCGCAAAAACAAGTAATGCTATTTCTAATCCGTTCATACTCTTAAATCCTTATGTCAAAACCATGATGATCCGTGTTCTTTCCTTCCTCACCGTGCTCTGACTCATCTTCCTTCTTTTTCTTATTCTTATTCCCTGATGAATAACTTCCGTTTCCCTGTTCCTTTGCATCGTACCTATACTCAGGGTTTTCAGCAGATGTAGCATGTACGGTCTGCTGGGAATCATGCCGGATATGCTGAGCTATTTCCTGCATACCTTCCTGTTGCTGAGCCACATGTTTTGCATTTGCGGCACTGTGAACAGTGGAAGCTTCCTGTGATTTAGGCACCATGGTATACATCTCAATAGGTGTGATCATGCGGACACCTCCTTACTGTCAGTGATAAGCGGTTACCCTCACATCAGCTCCGTCCCTTATCAGACGGCAGTGCTTGGTCTCTGTCTTTATATAAGTCGTAACCGTAGCAATGGTAACCTTACATCCGGGATACATTATGTCATCAACCTGAACATAACCCTTCGTCTGGTTTTCAAGGAGCGCATCCAGCTCATCAAGACGATTATCTATCTCCTCAAGCCTTTTCCTGATACCTGTCTTGCTTGCCGAAAGCTGCTGAAACTGAGTGATCTTTTCGGGCGGAAGCTGTTCGCGGTCTTTTATCTTCTTTGAAAGGTAGAAAATAATCTTCTCGGCCTTATCAAGGTTATCCTTCAGAGTTCTCCTTTCAGTCAGAAGAGCTCGCTCCTCCTCAATATATATCATGTTCTCTCCGACCTCTATATTGGTCTGTGTTCCCATTACAGAGCCTGCCGTTTTTGCTTCGACACATTTGCTTGCCTTTATGGTACCACCTGTTATGAAGCCTTTCTTTCCCGCAACGATGACCTCGGCTCCCGATGATACCTGACTGTGCATTATGGATTCGGTCCTGACATATCCTCCGGCACTTACTTCCGCACTTTCGATAAACTTGGCTATGACATTGCTGCCGGCGACAAGCCTTCCCTTGTTCATACCCTGAATGCCACGCTTAAGTATAATCTGACCCGCAGCTATGATCTCCGCGCCTTCAACAATACCCTCTACGATAACATCGCCGTCAACCATTACACGGTATCCCGAATTGACATTGCCTGCAATCTTAACGTTACCGTTGTATTCAACATCACCGGTCTCAACATCAACATTCCCCGCGATCTCATATGTATCTGAGACAAATACCTGATTATCGGTCAATACTGCATGCCCGTTAACATTACTGATGAGCTTAAGACCATCCGGAGAAAGTCTCGCATTCTTTGACTGCTTAAGGAACTTGAAGTTTACCTTTCTCGGCGCGATAGCCCTGCCAAGAACATCTGTACCCGGTTTACCTGTTACCGCGGGCGTAAGTATGGCAAGTACCTGATCTCTTTCAACCTTGCTGAGATTATCAAGCTGATGGAAATCCACCGAACCGTCCTCATTCATCTTCGGTTTCTTCGAGAGATCCGTATTAAAACAATACTCTATGGAAGCATCGGAACCCTCTATCGGAGGATCGGCCTCTGCTACCACATAAGATGTGCAGTAAAACCTTTCCGCAAGGTATCTGTCTATAACATCCTCCTTGATGCCATATCTGATGCCCTTCTTGTTGAGGAGCCACAGAATCTCGTTCTTTGAAAGCTTTTTTCCGCCTTCAACCTCCGGATAGAACCTTGCCGTAACACTGGTAAATCCGTCCGATATATCTGCATTCATTGTCTCATCAAAACGTGAAACCTTTAGGGTAGTAATCCTAAGCTCCTTACGCGTAGAAAAATCACGCATAATATTATAAATGGCGATCTTGTCGTAATCTACCCTGTAACCGTCAAGATATGACAATACCTCGGAAGGATCCGCAGGTGCGCCGCCATCTACCGGTGGATAGACGATCAGATATGTTCCGTCTTGTCTTATTTCAAGTTGAAAATAACCGTTTGTCATATCCCACCCCTTTTCCTGATGTAGTGTCCGACCTGTGTCCTATCCCAAAAACATCTGCATGTTACTGCCGAGTTTCTGCTTCATCTTTATAAGAGCCTTCGAATGCAGCTGTGATATCCTTGATTCGGATACCTCCATTACATTGCTTATCTCCTTTAAAGTCATATCCTCATAATAATACAGCATTATGACCTTTTTTTCTTTTTCAGTCAGCGTCTCCAGTACTTCAAGGAGAAGCTTTTTAAGTTCAGCCTTCTCGACAACCTTGTCAGGCTGCATGTACTCCTTTGTTTCAACAGGCTCGACCTTGATATCGCCCTGTTCCATATACTCATCAAGAGAAATGATATTGCTTACCTTTGTTTCGTTCTGCATATCGGTAAGCTCTTTGATCGAGATACCCAGTTCGTCGGCAAGCTCCTCATCAGTAGCCAATCTGCCTGTTCTTTCTTCTATCTTCTTATATGCGGCGTCAAGCTGTTTCTGCTTAGTTCTGACAGTCCTCGGGATCCAGTCCATCCTTCTTATCTGATCCAGTATCTCCCCTTTGATACGAAGACTTGCATATGTCTCAAACTTGATGCCTTTTCCGTAATCGAACTTGTCTATTGCGTCAATAAGACCAAAAACCCCATAACCTACGAGATCGTCATATTCAACATTATATCCAAGGTACATGCTCAGCTTACCGGCAACTACCTTGACCAACTGTGAATACTCTATAATAAGCTTTTCCCTGAGTTCGGGAGTCTTCTGCTTACTATAATCCACCCACATTTTATCCCTGTCCGCTGCTGTCATCTATTATTCGTCCTCCGTGAGCTGCTGCTGTCTTGCTTCCTCTTCTTCTTTGAGCCGCTGCTGCTTTTCTTCCTCTTCCAACCGCTGCTTCTCGTCTTTTTCCCTCTTTTCGGCTATCGCTCTCTGTTTTGCTATTATCGCGTTCACGATCATACCTATGATCAGGAATATGATCAATGTTACCAATACAACCGCCAGCGTAACCAAAAGACCTGCATTGTTCACAATACAGCATATACAGGCTGTAAGTCCTGCAATCAGGGTAATGAAAATAACTATAGGCTTATCCTTCATACCCAAGCCTCCATGCGTATCAGATATACTTATCTGCCTTTCCGATCGAACGTATTAATAATCTGTATGTAACCGGATCGAATTCTATCGTCCTTCCGTATGTGCCTCCGCAGTCCGATGCGATAATCGGAATACGCATCTCGTCAAGAATGTTTTTGACTGCCTCGGCATTTCTTTCTCCGATGTTAAGCACATCCCCGCTTCCCCTGATGGAAAACATCTTTGCTCCTCCTGCCATTTTGGCACAGAGCTTACTCCTCCGTAATCCTTCTCTTTCAAGCTGTTCTACCAGAAGCTTTACTCCCGTATCGGCGAACTTTGCCGGATTCGAAGTGTTTCTCATTATTGAACTGTCGGGGAGCATCACATGAACCATCCCGCAGGTAGTTGAATTAACATCAAAAAGAACCAATCCTATACACGACCCCAGTCCAAGTGTCGTAATCCTGTCCGGGGCCTTGCATATGTTTAAGTCAGCCATACCTACTCTGATAACTTTTTCCATATTAACTTATGAGCCCCAGTTTTTCAAAAATCTTTTTATATGCTTTTCGCGTCGGGATAAGAATAAAGAATCCCTCCGCCCTCTTGTTGTCGGTATCAAACACTGACTGGATAAGCAGTACCCTGTCACTTACCTTTCCAAACTCTATGGCCGGTACCGAAAGGATCGCTCCCGCCATATCATCCGACAAATCCGGGACGCTGGGTACTATTCCAAGTCCCGTAAGCTTGGCTATGGCGGACAGATATGATCCAGCAATTATATTTCCGAATTCCGTAAGCATGGAGACTTGCATTTCCGACAATGCACCTGTCAGTTCGGAAAATTCCATGCCCATGATACGGTTTATAACTACAGCTGCCGAATACTTATCGGTCATGAACATCATCATGCCGTCAATATCACCTTCAAGTGTCACAAGAATGCCTATGACCTCTTTTTCTGCTCCGCCCACAACTTCGCTCATCTCGTCAAATTTCATGACCTTGATGATCGGGACTTCGATATCCACCCTGCTATCAAGCATCTGAGAAATGGCCGTAGCGGCATTTCCGGTGCCGATATTGGAAATTTCTTTCAGAACATCAAATTCCATATCGGAAAACTCATTCATCTGGTTTTCTTCCATATCTGCCTCCGTTTCCATACCCGGTAACGAAATGTCTTCGTTACCGGGTGATATCAAATACGCCGTTTAAGTGTCATTTCCTGCTACCGTTTTTTATTATTTGTCGCCTTCCTTTTCAGCAAGCACCGATGCAACATTTAATATGGAAACAAGTCCCTTTGCATGCTTGCCAACGCCGGTAATATAAGTGCTCTTCTCTTCAGAAGCGACAACATGATCGATATCCTCATCGGTAAGTGAAACTACTTCCTTAACCTCGTCAACGAGTAATCCTATGCTTGCCTGAGGTTCAGGCTTCAATATAAGGATCCTGGTCTTGGGTGTATATTCATCATTGTCAAACCCGAACTTCTTCCTCAGGCTCATTACAGGGATGATCTCACCACGAAGGTTGATCACGCCGGGGAAGAAATTCTGTGACTTGGGTATTCTTGTGATACGCTGCATCCTTACGATATTGTCGATGAAATTAATATCGATCCCGTATTGCTCGTCATGTACCATGACCGCAATGTATTTTTTTGCCTCAACAGGGGTTGCAACATCAAGTATATTTGCCATAAAGTCTTCCTCCTTCCCATCAAACCAGTGAATTAGCATCAAGAATAAGAGCTATTTCGCCATCACCTAAAACCGTAGCGCCGCTGATGATCTTGCTGTTATTGATGTACTTGCCGATGGATTTGATAACTATTTCAAGCTGTCCGATAAGCTCGTCTACTATAAGGCCTGCCTTCTTATCACCCTTGGCAACAACAACCATGGTGATATTATCACGTTCCGGACGCTCTCCGGGAACATCAAGGATATCAGCCATACGTACCAAAGGAATAACATTTCCTCTTAAGTTTACAACTTCATTCTTCTCAACACGCTTAATATCGCTGACCGGAATATCCTCGATAGTATCGATGCTTCCAAGCGGTATAGCATATTTTTCCTGGCCGATGACTACCATGAGGGCCTGGATGATGGCGAGCGTCAGAGGCAGCCTGATGGTAAATGTAGTTCCTACTCCGAGGATGGACTTGCATTCAACCGTACCGCTCAGTGACTCGATCTTTGACTTAACAACATCAAGACCAACGCCTCGTCCCGATACATCCGATATGGTGTCGGCGGTTGAGAAACTCGGTCTGAACAGGAGATCGATGAAATCCTTCTCCGTCATCTGCTCTGCCTGTTCCTCGGTGATCGTACCTTTCTCAATAGCTTTTCTTCTAACCTTTTCGGTATTTATACCGCCGCCGTCATCACTACATTCGATGACAACGCTGTTTCCTTCCTGATAAGCGTTCAGTGTGATTGAACCGGTCTCGGGCTTGCCGAGTCTGATTCTTTCCTCTGCACTTTCAAGACCGTGGTCTGCCGAGTTACGGAGAATGTGCATCAGAGGATCTCCGATCTCATCGATAACCGTTCTGTCAAGCTCTGTCTCTTCACCGCTCATATACAGTTCCATAGGCTTGTTGAGCTTCTTTGACAGGTCTCTGATCATTCTCGGGAAACGATTTACAACACTCTCGATAGGAACCATTCGAACCTTCATAACACTCTGGTGAATGTTGGTCGTGATCCTCTCAAGATATTCTATCTGCTCGTTGAATACAGCACGCTTTTCCTTCTTTCCGAAATCATCGAGTGAAATGGATGTAAGTCCGTTCTTTGCAATGATAAGCTCGCTGACTAAGTTCATCAGATCGTCAAGCTTCTCTATATCTACACGTACCGAACGATTGACAACTGCCTTCTTTGCGGGCTGCTGTGCGTTCGGCTTTGCAGCCTGTGCTGCCGGAGCGGCTGCCTTTGCTCCTGCGGGAGCTGCGGCGTCTTTCTTCTCTTCTTTGCTCTTATCCTCTGCCGGAGCTTCTGCCTCAACCTCGGTAAATCCAACCTTTGTTATATGGCAGTCCTTAACCTCGGAAACGTTAAGAACACGGTTCTTTACATCATCAATCTCTGCCTTTGTAAGAATTACGACTGTAAAATTAAAATCAAATTTCTCATCTTCTATCATCTGGGCATCGGGAATGGACTTGATGATCTCTCCGACTTCCTCAACTGCCTTAAATACAAGATATGCTCTTGCTGCCTTAAGAAGACAGGTCTCCTGAAGGTCAACGCTTATTTCCAGAGCGCTGATGCCCTGGCTGGCAGCTTCTATGATAGCTGCTTTTTCATGCTCGGCATAGCTTACGGAACCGGAAGAAACCTCAAGCTGTACTGCAGGAGCGGATGCCTGCGCGGATGCTGCTTCCGCAGGTGCCGCTGCCGGAGCGGCTGCTGCTTCCTCCTGCTTTGGAGCAGGTGCCTCAGCTTCAGCTCCATCGCCGTTAAGACCGATATTAAGCTCTCTTGCAAGTGCGTCAATAAGGGGCTGGTTATCGTTTGTTCCTTCATCCTGAGTATTAACAATATTGTCAACATATTCCTGAAGTGCATCCAGTCCTTCAAACAGGACATCGGTAAGCTGAGACCTTACCTTCATCTTGCCGCTTCGAATTTCCTGGAAAACATTCTCCATGTCATGGGTAAGCTTCTGCATTCTTTTGTAACCCATGGTTCCTGCCATACCCTTTAATGAGTGTGCGGCACGGAAAATCTCGTTGATAGTGTTTTCGTTCTCAGGTTCCTTCTCTAATATAAGAAGGTGCTCATTGAGTGCCTGAAGATGCTCTTTGGCTTCTTCGATAAAAACTTCCAGATATTGGCTGACGTCCATATGTCCCTCCGTTTCTGCCTTAGACAATTTTTGTCCCAGTTGCTTTTATGATTGCATCCGCTATACTCTCAAGCGGAACTATCTCATCCGTTAACCCTGCGCTCTTTACCATGCCCGGCATACCGTATACCGTGCTTGTTGCTTCATCCTGAGCGATAACATAAACGTTCTTTTTCTCGCTCAGTTTCCCGATCCCTCTTGTACCGTCACTTCCCATACCGGTAAGGACGACGCAGATTATCTCGTCGAAATCTAGCTTTTCCAAAGACTCGTACATGATATCCGCACACGGCTTCAGCCCACTGCGAGCAGGTTCATCCGTTATTGAGATATAATAACTGCTCCTGCGCTGGAAAACCCTTAAATGCGCACCGCCCTTAGCAATGTAAAGGTGTCCGTCTTCAAGCATTTCTCCGTCCTCAGCTTCTTTTACGCTGATGGCGCTTGTTTCATCCAGACGCTTGGCATATGAAGATGTAAAGCCCTTCGGCATATGCTGTACCATAACGATGGGAGCTCCCAGATTCTCAGGCAGCTTAGGCACGATCTTTGCAACGGCTTTGGGACCTCCTGTCGAAGCACAGATGGCAACAAGCTTTCTGGAAAAAGAACCCACCTTCCTATGGGGCTGCCGACGGAAAGTTTCCGTCAGTATATATGACATCGGACCACTGTTTTCATGGCCGGTCTCTATCTCCCCATTTTCAAGCTTTCTTTCTTCATCTTCCATTATATCAGATTTCATACTTCTCATGAGTGCATAGTCACCATTTTCTGATATTTTTTTATCCATTTTCCTTGTTTTTTCTTAGAGTCCGCTTTCTTTCTGCCTCTGTTTCCTTTCTTCGCTGAATACGTATCTTACTATTGCTTCCCTAAGATCTTTTCTGATCTTTTTAAACTCACAGCGATACTCTATCTTACCTTTACTGTTTGATATCTCGGCAGAACCTATAACCTTTGCTTCTGCCTCTATCCTAAGTCCGTCCACCAGTGAAAAATCCAGCATTAGGCTCGTTCCGTTCTCATGCTTGGCCATGGATGAAAATTTGATGCCGCCTCCGCTTACGTTTACGATCGTTCCGTCGAACCAGGTTCCCTCAAGCTGTAATAGTTTTTCCGAAACCAGCCTTTTTTCGCGGTCGTCCTTGTAGGCTTTCTTCTCCATGAAGTATCTTAAACGCTGTTCAAGCTCCGATACCACCCTGTACTTAAGAGGTATGATCTTTTCAAGACGGAAATACTGTCTTCTCTGGTCCCTTTTAAGCTCCGAAATGATGCTGACTGCCAGATAATATAGATTTTCCTGTTTTAACCTGTTTTTTATCTCACATTTACACATGTAAAGACCGGAATTCGTAAGGAAGCTCATCTCATACCTGCTCCCGATCTCAAGAGGCACAAGATGCCCCGACTCTATGGGAACGGCGATGTTCATCCTGTAGTCATCCAGAATATCAAGAACCCGGCTTAGGTAAACCCTGTTCGTGTTTTCCATAAGCCTAACTTGATTTATGCTTTTCAATTCAATCCGGTCTCCGACCTTTAAAACATTTTTCAGCATATTTTCTTCCTTCCGGCCTTAATCTGACAATTGTTACTTCTTTTCTTCTTCCGTTTGTTCCGTCGGTTTTTTCTTCTTTCTGTAAATGCTCTTCATCCAACGGCTGAAAAGCATTGCGATGCCTTTTCTGTCCGCATCCCCGTCCTGTACGTTTGCAAGCTTCTGTGCTATCAAAGAAATAGCCTTTACCGAAGCAGAATGAGGCTGTGCGAGAGTTATCGGGGTCTGCTGCATGATCGCTTTTCCGCAATTGGGATCATCGGGGATCCCACCCATGTATTCAACCTTAAGACTTAAGAACTTTTCAACGACCACTCCCAGCTTGCTGTAGAGCACATCGCCTTCCTCATTGTTCTTTATACGGTTTGCGACCATCTTTAAAACAGTATCCTCTTTGGAGAACCCGCTTCTGCGGTTAAGAGTCTTGAGCAACGCATAAGCATCCGTAATGGATGTCGGTTCGGGCGTTGCAACAAGAAGTACCTCATTGCTTGCGGAAACGAATTCCAGAACGGAATCCGAGATGCCCGCTCCCGTATCGACAAGTATGATATCCGCCAGTTCGTCAAGCTCATAGAGCTTCTGTACAAGATAAACTACCTGTTCTCTTGTAAGCCTGCTCAGCTCCTGTATGCCGGAACCGCCCGAGATAAACCCGATGCCCTCCGGTCCTTCGATTATGATATCCTTTAATTCCTTGCTCCTGAACATGAGATCCGCGAGATTGTACTCGGGACGTATGCCCAGCATGACTTCTATGTTTGCAAGTCCGAAATCCGCGTCAAGTATTATTACCTTTTTCCCAAGCCTGGATAAATGTATCGCAAGGTTAACGGTAAGCGTTGACTTGCCTACTCCTCCCTTTCCGCTTGTGACGGTTATGACGCGCGATGTCTTTCTTTCCTTCTTTTTCTGCTCCTGCTGCTTGTTTACAAGCATTCTCAATTGTTCGGCCTGATCCATTATTCACCACCTCCGAGCAATTGTTTTGCGATCATCTGGGCGTCGAGCCTTGATATGTCATTCGGAACCTTCTGTCCGAAAGTAGCATACGAAAGCGAAGCGCCCGTAAGAAGCTTGACGTTGAATATGTTCCCGAGTGTTTCGGTCTCATCCAGCTTTGTAAAGATGAGCCTGTAATCCGCTATCTCGGAATATGCTTCGGTGATCCTTATCAGATCCCTGTACTTTGTCGTAATGCTCAGTACGAGGAATACATCCCTTTCCTCCTTAGGTACTGCGTTTATCAGCTTTTCGATATCCTCTCTCTGCTGCCTGTCCCTGTGCGAACGCCCTGCCGTATCTATCAGGACGATATCGTAGGTTCTCATATCCTCATAGGCTTCCTTAAGCTCCGTATCCGAATATACCACCTTGAGCGGTACGTTAAGTATCTCAGCATAGGTCTTCAGCTGGTCGACTGCCGCGATCCTGTACGTATCGGCGGTAAGCAGGGCGACATTAAGCTTTCTGTCAAGCTTCAGCTTTGATGCAAGCTTTGCAATGGTCGTAGTCTTTCCGACACCCGTGGGCCCGATGAAGAACACGAACCTTGCCTTACCCTGGGTAACGCCCATGACCTCGGTCTTACCGAGCTTTAGTACTATCTTCTGGTATATTCCCGAAAGGATGTTCTCCACCGATGCATCCTTTTTCAGGGTAGGTTCAATCTCAGTAACAAGCTGGTTGATATATTTTTCATCCACCTCATTTGCAAGAAGCTGCTTATGTATGAGCTGGATACAGTCATTATTCCTGTCAACGGGCTGTTCTTCCTCGCCCGCTTCCTTATCTTTCTTTTCCTCTTCCTTCTTTATCCCCATCTGCTTTTCAAGCATCATGGCGATATTGGAGATCTTCTGTTCAAGCTGTTCCTTATCCTGTGCGGGTGTAACGAGCTCCGGTTTGTCCTTCTTCTCGTCCTCCCTCTTATCGTCAAGTATGATATCGGGATTATCCTTGAACATTGCCTTTATGCTCTCACGCCTTGAAAGCTCCGTCTTGGGCGGAGTCTCATCAAGGGCGGCCGTTATCTCATAAGTCGGCTTCTTGAACAGCCTCATGAGCCCGCCCGGCTTTATCACCTTGACATTTGTAACAATGGCATCCTTCCCCAGCTCGTTCCTGGCGGCCATGATAGCCTCTGTTTCCGTATTCCCCTGAAATTTTTTGATTATCAATTAACCGTCACCATCCCAACTGATTGAAGTTCTACATCTGAATCTATTTCATTATATGACAATACCGTAAGATCGGGGAAATAATCCCTTGACAGCCTCTTAAAGTACATCCTGACTATAGGAGAAGTGATAACTATAGGATTGATACCGTTCTCCTCCAGTATCTTTGCCTGTTCCTCCACGGAATCCATAAGCTTCCTGACCTTTTCGGGATCGTAATTTATGTATGTTGTCTGCTCCGTGGTCTTTATCGACGCCATGATCTCCTTTTCAACCTGAGGATCAAGGGTAACAACCGAATGCTTCTCGCCCTTGCTGAAGAATTTCGCGGATATGGCTCTTTTCAGGCTTTGCCTTACATATTCCGTGAGCACATCCGTGTCATGAGTTGTCGTCGCGTTATCGGCTAGCGTTTCAAATATTGTAACAAGGTCTCTGATCGAAACACCTTCCCTGAGCAGGTTCTGTAATACCTTCTGTATCTCGCCTACGCTAAGCAGCTTCGGTACAAGCTCGCTGATAAGCGTCTCGTTCGCATCCTTGATGTTGTTGATAAGGTTCTGCACATCCTGTCTTGAAAGGAGCTCGTCAAGATGCCTCCTGATAACCTCGGTAAGATGTGTCGCAATGATCGAAGGCGGATCGACAACCGTATATCCGTACGATTCCGCACGTTCCCTCTGGCTCTCCGTTATCCATATAGCGGGCAGATGGAAGGACGGTTCAAATGTCGGGATACCCGTGATCTCTTCCTCAACATATCCGGGGTTCATTGCCATATAGTGGTCAAACAGTATCTCGCCGTCCGAAACCGGTACACCCTTTATCTTTATCACATATTGGTTAGGATTGAGCTGTATGTTATCCCTGAGTCGTATCGTAGGAACAACGCATCCAAGCTCCAAAGCTATCTGTCTTCTTATAAGAACAACTCGGTCAAGCAGGTCTCCGCCCTGATTTGCATCCGCCAAAGGTATAATGCCGTAGCCGAACTCCAGCTCTATCTGGTCAACCTGCAGCAGCGATACAACATTCTCCGGCCGCCTGATCTCCTCGGCGGTCGTTTCCTCTGCCGTGACCTCTTTCTCGACCTCCTTGGTCTTTACCCTCTTTTCTATATTCCTTCCCGCAGCTATGAACATTGCACCGAACGGAATGAATATAAACCACGGAAGCGGTGTAAGACCGAGTACTACCATAGCCGCACCGACTATATAAAGCACTCTCGGTATCGAGAAAAGCTGTGAAACAAGTATGTCACCGATATCCGAATCCTTTGAAACCTTGGTTACAAGCATACCGGTTGCAAGCGATATCATAAGTGAAGGCATCGAGCTTACAAGACCGTCACCGATGGTAAGCATGCCGTATTTTGCGAGAGCGTCCCCTGCGGACATTCCCTGAGATGTGATACCCATAGCTATACCGCCGCCAAAGTTTATCAGTGTGATGATAAGACCTGCAACAGCATCTCCCTTTACATACTTCGTGGCACCGTCCATGGAACCGAAGAATGTCGATTCTTCCTGGATCTTCTCTCTTCTCTTCCTTGCTTCTTCATCGGTTATCGCTCCGGTATTTAAGTCGGCGTCAATAGCCATCTGTTTACCGGGCATTGCGTCCAGCGTGAATCTCGCAGTAACCTCGGATACACGCTCCGAGCCTTTATTTATTACCAGAAACTGTATAAGTATGAGAATTACGAAAACGATGGCTCCGAGTATCAGATTACCTCCGCCTACGAATTCTCCGAATTCCGTAATGACCGCTCCGGGATCGCCCTTTGCAAGTATAAGCCTCGTTGATGAGACGTTCAGCGATATCCTGAAGATGGTGGTCATCAGCAGTATCGTCGGGAAGCTGGACATCTGCAGGACATCCGGTGCAAACAGCGCATTGAAGAGCACTATCATCGCGATCGACATATTGAACGCGACAAGTATATCAAGCAGCAGCGAGGGTATCGGCACGATAAAGAAGACAATAACAGCCAGAACATATATACCAACCATATAGTTGGATAATGTCTTGAAATTCAGCTTCATGGCTTATCTTCCCCTCTCTAAAGAATCATGCTTCCCCTTTAAGCGAATATACGTATGCCAGGACCTCTGCGGTCATCTGGTAAAGCTCCTCGGGTATTTCTTCGTCAAGCTCGACATTATGATAAAGCATCCTTGCAAGCGGCTTGTTCTCCACTATCGGTATATCAAGCTTCTTGGCTTCCTCTTTTATCTTCTTTGCAAGATAATCCGCTCCCTTCGCCAGAAGTACAGGTGCCTCGGCTTCCTCCTTGTCATACTTTATGGCACAAGCAAGATGGGTAGGGTTCGTGATAACAACATCCGCTTCGGGAAGCTGCTGCATCATACGGCGCTGTGACGCCTCCCTCATCTTCTGTCTTATCTGTCCTTTTATCTTCGGATCTCCTTCAGTCTGCTTAAACTCATCCTTGATCTCCTGCTTTGTCATTCGCATGTCCTTGTTGAATTTAAACTTCTGATATATGTAATCAGCAAGTCCTATGACCAGATAAATGATCGCGACTCTGAGTCCAAAGCTTATGACCGTATCTCCTATCAGTGCGACCGCATCAAAAAGCTCCATTTCATACAGAGAGTTGACAAGTCCTGCGGTATCGGTGAGCTCCGAATATGCAAGATATGCTATAAGTCCTATCTTGAGGACAGCCTTTAGGAGCTCCACGAGCTTATCCATGGAGAACATTCTCTTAAACCCGTTGATAGGATTTATCTTGTTAAACTTAGGCATGAGCGGCTTCAATGTCGGCTGCCACTTAACCTGGAATACGTTTATCACAACAGCAAACACCAATGCTATCGCAAACATCGGAAGACATGAGATCAGTATCTTCCCCATTGCGGAATTGATAAACGCCACTGCGTAATTCGAGTTAAAAACCTCTCTCGAATACTGGTCGATATTATTGTAATACTCCCCGAACGAATCGGAGAAATTATTTGCTATAAAGCCTATGAAGATCTTAAGGCTTCCGAAAAGGGCTATCAGTGTAACAGCGGTTGCCAGCTCCTGGCTTTTTGCCACCTGGCCTTCTTTTCTGGCATCATCCAGTTTTTTAGGCGTAGCTTCCTCTGTCTTTTCTCCGCCTTCGTCATTCGCGAAGAACTGCAGATCAAAGACCAGAAGATCGGGATTCAGTTCCAGATCCTTCCTGCTGAAGGGAACGCCAAATATCATTTTTTCTACCCTTTTTTCGATAATCCTCTTAAATATCTTTCCTTTTGCTGTCCTCTTATCCCGGTTCGAGGTATGATATTCCAAGCCTCATCAGCTCGAACATTTCATCAAAGATGAACTCCGCCACACCGGGAAGCAGTTCTATTACTACAAGCATGACAACAAGTCCGACAAGGACCTTTAGCTGCATACCTATAACAAACATGTTCATCTGCGGGGCAACCTTGGCCATGATGGCAAGGATCGAATTCACTATAAGCAGTGCCCCGAATACCGGCAGTACTATCCTGAACGCCAGTACAAAGAAATCCACTATATACTTCAACCCGACATTATAGATGAGCGGATTGAAGGTTATACCGCCCACAGGTACGATCTTGAACGAATCTATCAATGCATCAAGCAGATAATGATGCAGATATGTTACCATGAGTATGAGCATTACCGCATACTCATAGAATGTACCCGAAACGGTCACCTGCGAGGATGTAACCGGATCAAACTCATTTACCATGGAAAATCCGATCTCCATATCGATCAGATGTCCCGCAAGACTTATGATCTGGTAACATACATTGGCAAGGAACCCGAGCATCAGACCGGCTACAAGATTTTCCGCCACGACCAGCGCATATCCCACAACTCCACCGTAGGACAGCGGTTCGTAAGGCGTAACCATAAATACAATGATCGACAACAGTACGGAGAATCCCACCTTTACCGAATGCGGTGAATTCTTCAGGCTGAAGAACGGGGCGGTATATACAAAGCCCGTGATACGTATCAGCATTACAATGAAAAACTCCAGCTGCTGTATGGTAAATACTCCGTCTTTCATCTTATATACGTGTTAAAATTCTCAAAAAGGTATTCCATATACTCTACGATATTGGTAATTATCCAGTTGCCGGCAAGCATAAGCACCAGGAAAATGCTTATCAGCTTGGGAACAAACGTAAGCGTCTGCTCCTGTATGGAGGTGACTGTCTGAAGTATGCTGACTATAAGTCCCACGATCAATGAAACCAGCAG
>JAEEVO010000041.1 GCA_016290905.1 Lachnospiraceae bacterium
CGATGTCTGTGATAATGAACGGAGAAAGGATACCTCTTAAGGCAAAGGAATTTGCTCTTTTAAAAACACTCTACGATCACAGGAATACGATAGTAACAAAGGACAGCCTATTCGATGAGGTATGGGGGGACAGCTTTTACAGCGACGGAACCCTTAACGTACATATCAGGAAGCTCAGGGAAAAACTGGAGGAGGATCCCAATAACCCGAGATTCATAAAGACGGTCTGGGGAACGGGATATATCTTGGAGATATGAAAAGCATCTGGAAATTATTGCTGGTATACACGCTCGTAATGCTGACAGCACTCGGAGTGCTGATACTTGTCTGGAATAATACGGAGTTTACCGCCGGTGAGGTGGGCTCCTACAGCTCCGAAGAATTCGAAACGTATAAAAAAGTATGGGAAAACCTGAATACATCTGTAAAACATGAGCAGGACAGGATGCGTGTCGTGCTTATCGTTTTCTGGAGTGCGGAACTTGTGATCGGATATGCTTTCATCTTGCTGATATATAATATAAAGATAAAGCCCGTAAAAGATCTTGAAAGCTTTGCGGCGGAGATCGCAAAGGGAAATCTTGACATAAAGCTCCCGATAAGGAGCATGACTCCCTTCAGTACCTTTACCGAGAGCTTCGATCTTATGAGGGATGAGATAAAGGCATCGAGGAAAAGGGAGATGGATGCCGAAAGAGCAAAAAGGGAGATGGTGGCCGAGCTGAGCCACGATCTTAAAACTCCGGTTGCGACGATACGAGCAACCTGTGAGGTTCTTGATCTTAAGCTGAAAAAGCTGTTAAATGAGACGAAGGACGACGATCGGTTAAAGGCCGAGATTGAAGGATATATCGAAAAAACAGGCTATATCCATAACAAGGCGGAGCTGATCGAACAGCTTGTCGGGAATATGTTCAGGGCAACTCTTGATGACATGGACGAGATAGAGATAAAGCCGGAGGAAAACGATTCAAGGATAATAGAGGATTATTTCGGAAGCCTTAAGGAGTACGGGAAGATAATCCTCGACAACAGCATCCCCCAGTGCCTTATCTTTATTGACAGGCTCCGCATGGAGCAGGTTATAGACAACATAGTCGGGAATTCTTATAAATATGCCGGAACGGATATACATGTTACGTTCTGCGAGGTTGAGGCTCCGGCAGTGGAAGGGAAGCCCGTAAACAGATTTTTGAAGATTACCGTAAGGGATTCGGGTCCGGGCGTCGACGAGGAGGAGCTGCCGCTGATAACGGAGAAATTCCGGCGCGGAAAAAATTCAAAGGAAAAGCAGGGATACGGACTCGGATTATATCTTGTCAAGCATTATATGGAAAAACAGGGCGGCGGTATGGAATACTACAATGACAACGGTTTTGTGATGGAGCTGCTTGTGAAAAAGGTGTAAGAAATGGATAAGGGGTATTGCTTTTTTTGAAGTTTGTGTTATTATTTAGCTATAAATCTTGTGAGATCTGATTGAAAACTTTGATGAAAAGGATGATATAAAATGGCAGTATTTTCGAAAAAGAATTTTTCGATTTTGGGCTGGCTGTATCTGGCAATGCTTTTGGCCCTTTCTTTTTATGTTGTCTTTTTTACCGATTTTTCTGATATTTTCAAAGGATATCCCGAGGAACATTACCAGACCTTAAATAAGGGGTGGCTGGACGAAAACGGACAGGAAGTCGATCTTACAAAGATTGCGTTAAAAGATTCAGCTGTTAAGCTGCGTATCGTAAATACGCTTCCACAGTATATAAAGAATGGAGAATCACTGAACATATGCAGCCACAATCTGTTTTTTAATGTTTATATAGACGGTGTCAGAGTGTATGATTATGCTCCGGAAAAGAATCTGACGGGGTACGGTACCGGAGACGTATATCATTCGATCACACTGACGCCTCAAGATAGGGGTAAGAATATAGAAATCGAGATCGCGCTGCTTTTTGCCGGAGAAAACGGGGGCAGGCTTTCTAATATGCTGATATGTGATGCGTCTACCTTTAATTACCTGATATTTAAGGATAAGGGGCTTGATTCAATCCTTTCTGAGATCATTATATTCCTCGGAGTCATAATATTCATATTACATTTTGTGGTACGTAAGGAAAATCAGAACGGATATGATCTTATAGCACTTTCGGGTACGGTTATCCTTATCGGAACATGGACTCTTATAGAGTCGAATATCCCGCAGATACTGTTAGATATGACTGTTGCTCTGCGTGTAATGGATTATCTGTTTCTTCCGCTCATGATCTATCCGTTGATCCGTTTCATAAATTCAATCCTGAAAAAGAAGAATACGATTTATCAGAGGCTGGCCTTTATAGTTATGGCATCGGCGATAAGTGCCGTCATGATAGCAAGGTTCGGGTTTGACATAGATATGCACAGATCTATAGGCTATTTCCTTGTATCCTATGTATTTACGATAGTACTGATCGGTTTCATGCTTATAAAAAACCATATTTATTGTAAGGAAAAAGGCATCCCCGAGGGACTGAAACATTTTTATATAGGTGCGTCATGCCTTCTTGTGGGCGGCTTGATCGATGTTATCGATTATGTAGTGCATGCCAAAGCGAAGAACAATAACGGTAATTTTCTTCGCCTGGGCCTGATAATATTTATTTTTTCGATGTTCATACAGATCCTTATATGGCTGCTGAGAGAAAGACGTACGACGAGACGTGAGAGTTTTGTCAATTCGATGATGCAGTATGCAATATCCGGAGAATCTGCTGAATCCATGATAACTCACATATTGGAATACATGGGTAGGGAGCTTCATCCTCAGCATCTGTATATTTATGAGAGGCAGGAAGATTCAACTTTTAAGAATACATATTACTGGTCGGAAAAGGAAGGCATAAAAAGAAACGGTGCACTGACTCCGATAACCGATCTTGAAATTGTGGAAGACTTCATAAATCCGCAATTCAGGGAATCCGGCAGTGTTGTGATAAAGAACAGAAAACAGTGTAAGGAGAGTTCTCCCAAGCTTTTTGCATTACTTGAAGAGATGGATGTAAACGGCCTGATACTCGTTCCGATACGTATCGGTGAAGATTATCTTGGATTCATGGGAATGATGGATCCGCCGGTTGATAATATGGATGAGATCACAGGTATCATGAAGGTTCTTGAATTCTTTATTTCCGAAACGATAAGACGTAGAGGAGTCGAACGGAATCTGATCAACTACAGTTATTACGATCCGGTGACAGGAGTCAAAAACAGACGCGCGCTTGAGGAGTTTGAGGCGAATGTACTTGATACCTCCCAGCCGTACGGATATATCATGTGTGATATAAACGGCCTTAAAACTGTCAATGATACCGAGGGTCATGAGGCGGGAGATGTTTTGATCAAGGATGTGGCTGATTCATTAAGCCTCGCTTACGGTCAGGACAATGTCTACCGAATGGGCGGAGATGAGTTTGCAGCGTATTCGGTATTGAAGGATAAAAAAGAGTTTGACGATTGTTTTGTAAAACTGAATCAGGAATTGAAAAAACGTAAAAGAAGTGCTTCACTCGGATATGTTTACAAACCTGACGGGGATCCCGATTACGAAAGGGTTAAGAAGGAAGCTGACAGGATGATGTACGAGGACAAGAGAAAATATTATTCGGACGGACATGACAGGAGAATGGGATGATGAAGATTTTTATTACAGGCGTAGGCGGACAGCTGGGACATGATGTTGTTAACGAAGCGGCAAAAAGAGGATATGAGGCAGTCGGCTCGGATATAGCTCCGGTATATTCGGGGATCGCCGACGGAAGCCCGGTATGTACTTCGGAGTACAGACAGCTGGATATAACCGATGAGAATTCGGTAATGTCTGTTATCGAAGAGGTTAAGCCCGACGTCATAATCCATTGCGCGGCATGGACAAATGTCGACGGCGCAGAGGCAGAAGAGAATAGGCCAAAGGTATATGCAATAAATGCGAAGGGCACCGAAAACATAGCCAAGGCCGCAAAGGCTGTTGACGCAGTGATGATCTATATCTCCACCGATTATGTTTTTGACGGTCAGGGAGAAAGACCGTGGGAGCCCGATGATAAGACTTACAAGCCTTTGAACTATTACGGAAAATGTAAGCTTGAAGGTGAACTTGCCGTTTCGTCGATCCTTGAAAAGTATTATATCGTACGTATAGCATGGGCTTTCGGCCTGAACGGAAAGAATTTCATCAAGACGATGATCAATGCAGGCAAGAACCGTGATATGGTCAGAGTTGTAAACGATCAGATCGGAACTCCGACATATATGTTCGATCTTGCAAGGCTTCTTGTGGATATGGCGGAGACAGATAAATACGGATATTATCATGCAACAAACGAAGGCGGCTATATAAGCTGGTATGATTTCTGCTGTGAGTTTTACAGGCAGTATGGTTTATCTACAAAAGTCATCCCGGTTACGACCGCGGAATTCGGACTGAGCATAGCCGCACGTCCGGTTAATTCAAGGCTTGACAAAAGTAAGCTTATTAAAAACGGATTTACGCCGCTGCCGGTTTGGCAGGACGCAGTAAAAAGGTATCTGAAGGAAGCGGAGCTTTAAGTTTTGGGACTGAAAAACCGGAGATAAATTATTGCCCGGCATGTATAAAAAATTGCTATAACTGATAAAACTAATACTTGAAAAATTTAGTTATTTTATGTATAATATATTCGGATATTTCTGTAACAATATCCGAATATTTTATTTTAATGAAAGGTCACTTAAGAGAGTCTGTTCTCGAAGTGTCTGATAAAAAACGTCATCACAAATACGGAGGTAAGGATGCAGAGATTCGGGGTCTGTGATATAGGGGAGTATGTTTCTTTCGGAAGAAACATTGAGAAAGAAGAAGGACTGGCACTTTTCTGGAGCGGAAGCGGAATCGAGTTTAACATTGCCGCAGGAAAGCTTTTTGTTGATATTGAATGTATGTACGGCGATATGGAGCTTATGCTCGATGTGATACTTGATGGGGAAAGGACACAGAAGTTTGTGCTTAATAAAGGAACGGGAACCTATCAGGTATTTTCGGGCATGAATCCCGAAAAGAGCATAAATGTCAGGCTGGTAAGGGATACTCAGTGCATGACCGATGACCCGGAGTCCTTTATGATGATAAAAGGGTTCGAAACGGACGGATGCTTTAAAGAGGTTCCGGAATACAGATTTAACATGGAGTTCATAGGAGACAGTCTTACATCCGGAGAAGGCTGCGGTCTTACCGCAAGGGAAGAGTGGATACCGGTAGTTTTCGACGCTATTGAAAACTACGCGTATAAAACGGCAAAAAAGCTTAACGCCAGGTATCAGGTCCTCTCACAGAGCGGATGGGGATTATATGCGTCATGGGACGCAAATACCCGGAATGTGCTTCCCGATTATTACGAGCAGGTCTGCGGGACAACATCCTGTGAAAGATGCGTGGAGCTCGGTGCCCATTCCGAATGGGATTTTTCAAAACAGGAGATAGAAGCCGTTGTGATAAATCTAGGAACAAATGACAGCGGAGCATTAAAGACCGGGAAGTTTGAAAAAGATAAGTTTTTAACGGATTTTAAAAACAAAGCGGTAGCATTCCTTAAAAAGATCAGGGAACGTAACGGAAGCTGTATCATAGTATGGGCATACGGTATGCTTGGAAACGATATGGAACCTTATATCAGGGAAGCTATCGAAGAGTACAGCTCAAAGAGTGGGGACAGACGTGTAGAGTATTTGAGGCTTCCGGACTGCTCAAACGATGTGGGAGCAAGATTCCATCCCACACCCGGGGCACATGAAAAAGCTGCGGAAGCACTTGCGGATTTCCTGCAATCGGTTCAGGCTTTTATGTTAAGATAAATATTTACGCTCTATTAGAAAGGATCATTGTTTCATGAAGATAAGTGAATTCTTAAGGATGAATATAAAACCCGATGACGAGAAGTTTGATCTGATAAAGAACGTCAAGTTTCTTGATGACAAGAGTAAAGTACTTGTCGGAAACGGAACTGTTACCGTACGTTCATTCTGTGATGCATTTTTTGATTATGTTTACAGAAATTTCAATTCCTCAAGAGGCGCCGAGAAGCTGATAAAATCCAACAGGAAAAAATACGGATCCTTTAACGGAAGTGAAAGCATGATACTGGTTCAGAGGATACTGAGAGAAATCTGTGAGGATTATGCCATAGGCAATTACAGTATCACATGCGAGATAGATACACAGACAACAACCAAAAAGGCCGGGGATAAAGCAAAACAGCAGGCTGCAAATGTAAAGCCCCAGTCTCCCAAAGCCGTACAGGAGACTAAACCCGTTCAGAATAACGGAGCGGATAATGCTGTACAGCCGGCAGAAACCAAGAAGCCGGAGGAGAATATAAACTCCGACGAGCAGGAACAGCCTGTCCGGAACGTTCAGCCTGTGAAGGCCGAAGAACCGGTTCAACCCTCTAAAACAGAACAGCCCGACAAGCAGTCTGAGCAGCAGGCACCCGCTCAGAACGTTCAGCCTGCCCAAAATGCCAAACCGGTACAGGATCATCAGCAGTCAAAACCGGTACAGCAGGTTAAACCCCAGCAGGAAGCAGGTATACAGGGACAGAAAAATGTACAGGCTCAGCACGGTAAGCCTCTGGGTAATAATATGAATCAGGGTCAACAGGCTCGTCAGGGTAAAAATCATCCGGTTGATTCCAAAAAGATGCAGGCGCTCAGTTCGGCACTCGAAAAAATGCAGCCCCAGCAGCATGATAATACTTCGGAGATTAATGCTGTGAAAGGCGGAAACACTTCCGGGAAAAATGAGATTGAAAAGACCCCGATGGAAAACATCAGGGATAACTTAAGATTCGGAAGCAACGAGAATGCAGTTGTCATCAGCTCCGAGAAAAACGAAAACAAAGCAGAAAACGTTGATGTACCGAAGGGCGTAGTGATGATAGACGGCAAGCCTGTGCCGATAAAAGCTGAAAGTACCGCGGAAGTACAGGAAAGGCCGGAAGAAATTACAGTCGATGTTCAAAAGGATGTTGAGGACATGGGACTTACAGGCTTTATCATCGCTGCGGGAACCGGCGAAGATGAAGTGCAGGTCATAGAAAAGGAAGCTGAAGTAAACAGAGATAAGAAGAATAAAATGGATTTCCAGGATCCGAGGATGAAACCCGGTAAGGGTATTCCTCCAATGAAGGAATTGAAGCCTTTCCCGAAAGAAAACAGGGACGGCGGGCAGAATAGCAAGACCAGACCCGAGGATGTGGAATGTATTGCGATAATCCCGGATAACAGAGTTCCGTCAATGGATGAGGTTCCGTTTATAGGTATACCTGAAGATAATTCGGTTCCTACTTTATCGGAAGTTCCTTTTATAGGTGTGGATATAGAGCCCGGTGCAGTATTTGCGGAAGACAGTAACTCTAAAACGGCTGCTCCTGTTCAGCCTGAAGTTAATGCAGAACCTGAAGTTATTACAGAGCCCGAAGCGGCCGCAGCAGAACCTGAAGTAGTTGCAGAACCGGTGGCAGTTGCTGAAGAACATGGAGTTATTACAGAGCCCGAAGCAGCCGCAGCAGAACCTGAAGTTATTGCAGAACCTGAAGTTATTGCAGAACCTGAAGTTATTGCAGAACCCGAAGCGGTTGCAGAGGAGCCTGAAGTTACCGTAGAACCTGAGGCAGTTGTAGTAGAATCTGAAGCTGTTTCGGAACCGGAAACAGTCGCAACAGAGTCCGAAGTTGCTGAAGAGCCCGAAGTTATAGCAGAACCTGAGGCAGCTGTGGAAGAACCTGAAGTTGCAGCAGAGCATGAAACAGTTGCAGATGAACCTGAAGTACAGTCTGCCGTAACGGAACCCGAACGGGGAACAGCTCCTGTTTTTGTAAAAACTTCCGAACGTAATCCGGTTCAGCATCAGGAGCAGGCTTCCAAAAAGATAGCATCAAAGAGAACTATAAGAGATATAAAGAAGATCATCTCATCCGGTATCGAAAACAACAAACAGGTAGTATTTACCGGACCTTCAGGAACGGGAAAAACTTATCAGATAAGAAAATATGTAAGACGTGCATCTGCAGGTTATGACGGATGCAGGTTCGTGCAGTTCCATCCTTCTTATGAATACTCGGATTTCATAGAAGGCATGCGTCCTGCCAATATCCTTAAAACCTCGGCACCTACGAACGTAAGGCTTGACGGTATGTTCAAGGCTTTCTGCAGGATCATAGTAGAGGATAATCTCGAGTGTGCCGTAAGCGGGTTTGCGAGTATGTATGCCGAAAAGAAGCAGAAGGTTGTACAGAAGCTTTACGAAAACATACGTGACAGAAGGGAAGCAATTGATGAAGGAACGGAGAAGGAATTCTTTGCTCCGGATTCACAGGAATATATCTTTGAGAACGGCGTAAGAGATTATTATTTCATAATTGATGAACTGAACCGCGCTGACGTTGTCAGAGTATTCGGAGATGTTCTGTTTGCCCTTGATGAGGATTACAGAGGAATTGAAAACCGATTTGATACCAGACTCGGAAATCTCAAGACATATCGTATAATCCAGGCAGAGGATATGGGAAAGGCAAACTATACAACATCGCATATCGGTTATGCCGAGCAGATGAAATTCGATTGCTTTGAGAAAGGTTTCTTCATTCCGAAAAATCTTCATATCATCGGAACGATGAATGAAATAGAGAACAGTGTCGACAGTATCGGTTTTGCTTTTAAGCACAGATTCAGATGGATAGATATCGATCCCGAGGAGATAATGTATCTGTCATTAAAGGATATGCACAGGGATAAGGATATATTCTGGCTCGACAGATTTTCGGAGAACCTGAATATGGTAAACAGGCTCATCGGTGAGAGCTTCTCCAATGAGTATCGTATTGGACCGGCTTACTTCAGAAAGCTTGACGAATCATCAGAGAGCATCAACCGTGTATTTGATACTACGATTGAACCGCTGCTTAAGGAATACCTTAAGGGTAAGCCGAAGGATATAACCGAGAGGTTCATAACCGAGTGCAGAAGGGCTCTGAACATGGGTATTTGACCGTAATGAACGATAATGAGACAAGGGTTTATACAGGCGACATATCGCGGCTTATTGAGGACGGCGGACTGTATAAGTGTTATCTTGGAGAACTATCCTCATGCAGACGTGATAAGGCCGAAAAATATAAGAACCAAGACGACAGATGCAGGTCTGTGGGTGCGGGCATATTGCTTAAGAGAGCACTTTCGGATTGCGGATTGTCGGAAAAAGACGTGAAGTACGGGACAACCGGTAACGGAAAGCCGGTGATCGAAGGCTTTCCCGGGATCAACTTCAACCTGTCACATTCAAAGAACAGAGTCATGTGCATTGTATCGGGCAGGGTTGTCGGCTGTGATGTGGAACAGGTAAGAGACAGAGGAGCGTCCGGGAAGAGGATCCCGGAGAGATTCTTTTCCGAAGAAGAAAGAGCATATCTTAAAAGAGCCGGCTCGAACGACAAAGAAAAGTATGACGAAGCTTTTTTTACCGTCTGGACATTGAAGGAAAGCTATATAAAGTGTACAGGCGAAGGTTTGGAGAGAGCCATGGAGGGCTTTTCGGTCATTGATGCTTCCGGATGCTTTATGGTAAAGGAAGATCGAAGCGTTTTTTTGAAGGTGCTTGAAAGCGATGATCCCGATGACTTCTCATACAGATATGCTGTCTGCATAAAAAAAAGAACTCCGGATGATGAACAGGTCATCATCCGAAGAAGGATAATCTTTTAGTTTTTAGACGGTTGGCAGTTTGTCAGCCGTTTTTCTTTTTGTTTTTTTGGTGTTTAAAGACTACAACAAGTCCGACAACGAGGAATATTGCTCCGACGCATATGAGTATGGCGGCAATGATCGTGGAGGGGGTCCAGAAGTCACTTTCGGAGGTACTTTTTGTATCGGTCTTATCGTTTGAAGGAGCAGGTGTTGTAACCGCATCTGCAGGTTTTTCGTCAGCGGCGGGAGTCGCAGTAACGGTCTCGGTAGGAGTTGCTAACGGCTCATCGGTGGGTTCCGGGGCTGATGCTTCGGAATCCATGACAGGAGCGGGATCCTCACCTTCTCTGGTATAGATAACCGAAATATCATCGATATACATGTCCGCATGTCCGTTGGTTTCAAAATATATTCCGACGGAGTCAAGCTCTGCGGGTATATCTGTATTTACCGAAACCGGAGTCCAGTCACCGTTTGACGTAACTCTTTTCAGCTCTTTGGATTCACCGGAATCAAGTCCTATGGCAATCTCTGTATCCTCGGTTTTTACATACGCCGTGATCGTGATATTTTTGCCGGCAAATTTTGATATGTCGAGCATGCAGGTGGCGTCCTGCTCGCTTCTTTCGCATACAAGACAGAACCCGATCGTTGCGTTTTCGGTGTGGTTAACCTTTGCAAGCATCCTTAAATAAGGCATATGTCCGCTTCCTCGGGACTGGAAGCCGGCTGATTTCGGAGTATAATTGACTGAAGCGCCGTATTCATCCTTGTGGGGTTCGAAATTGATATTGATATCCTTTAGCTCGGTGATGGTCTCGGAAACCTTTAAGTTGAAATCTTCTCCCTTTCCGGCAAGAAGAACACCGTAATAAGCCGGCTTTGCCGTAAGATTATAAGTGAAGAGAAGAGGAAATCCGTCAGCTATCCATGAAGTATCATCGGTAAGCCCCCAGATGGTAACTGCTGTAAGATTTACGCCGTTCTTTACCTCCTCTACAAGAGCCTTGAAGAAATCGTAATAGAACTTTGCCTGATAATACCACTGGTTTTCATCATGGTGGGTACATTTTACATCAAGCTCCGTAATATGAACTTCGCTAACGATGGAACTGTACTGTCTCAGTGCGCTGATATACTGCCGGATCACGTTGTTATCGCTTAAGTGACCCTGCATTCCGATACCGTCGATAAGTCCATCACCGACGATGGTACCGTTTCCGCCTTCCTTGATCACGGAAGATTTGATCAGCTGCTGATCCTTGTTCCAATCCCTGTTGGTGAGAAAATCCGTGATGACGTTCACTCTTGCGGTAAACCATTCGTTGTAGTCGTTATAGAACAGCTTGGGAAGGATCGAGGAAAGATCTCCTTCGGGATCGAGTTCGTAGAGAGATGCATATTCCTTGGCGTATTTTACTTCGGCTTCTCTTGCGAACAGGAAAGCATAATAGAGGAATTCCGGACCAATGATCTTATACCAGTAGCTGTTTCTAAGACCGTCGGGGTTGTTTTCCTCGACCGCTTCGTTTACAACATCGATTGCATAGATGGTCTGTGCGAAGCCGTTTGCATATACATACTCCAGCGCACCGTAAATATACAGCCGCATTCTTTCAATGAGTGTTTCACGGTCAACAAGGCATTCTTCATCAAGCACGGCTCTGTCGGAAGTGGTCGTGATGCCCTTTGATGTAGGCTTGAAATCCTTTGCGAAGAAAGCGGGGTCGACCTGTGAATGCCAAAGAAGAACATGGAATCTCATACCGATCCCGTTATCCTTTGCCCACTGCATCATTTCCTTGCCGGAATGATCGATCTTGAACAGTGATTCCGAATTCTTATTAAAGTTGTATGCGGGCTTAAGCTCGTTTCCGCAGGTGATGCTGTTAAAAAGATTTGAGATCAAAGCTTCCTTTGCGGGATTTCCAATCTCCTTCTGCGCATAATGCCAGTGGCTTATTGCCTCGCATGCCATACCCATCTTGAAATAATCCTTATAAACTTCTTTAAGGCTTTCATAGCCGGAAGTATCAACATATTCCGTTGCTGCCGCGTTCGTACCGGTCAAAGGAGAAAGGACTGTGAATGAGAGAAGCAGGGCTATAAGAAGGGCGATGCTTCTTGAATGTTGTTTTTTCATCAAAACCTCCGATAAATAACTGGTGATAAAGATTGGGATCTCTCCCGCATCTTATTTTAGAATATATCAGAACAGTAGTTTAAAGAAAAGGACTTTATTGTTAAAAAATTATGATTATTTGCTAATTGTCTTGACGATTAACCATGATTTGCGGTATAATACATTCTTGGTAATGAAATATAAAACTTCGTTACTCAAAGTAAAATTAGCCGGTCACGGATCGGATAAAACATTTCGGGAGGGTTAAAAATATGAGCAGGGGTAAGGTTTATTTCGCCACATTTATTAGTTTTGTAATTGAAGCGGTTTTATGTGTGATTCTCTGGCTGATCCATGATGTACCGATATATGTGTGTGTCATAGCTACGATTCTGTGTGTTGTTCTGTTCTTAAAGGACATATATGTGAGTGCGCTTGTGAGTTCTGAAAGCATAAAGGAAAATTCAAAGTATAAGTGGTATGACAGAAAGAGAACATTTCTCGGTCTGCCCTGGTCATTTACAAAATATTACCTGACTTCCGAAAAGCTTGTAACAGACAGGGGTCTTTTTAATACAAAGGAGGATGAGGTTAAGCTTTACAGGATTACGGATTTCTCTCTTACAAGGTCGTTCTGGCAGAAGATACTCGGACTTGGAACTGTCAAGGTCATTTCTTTTGATAAGTCATGTCCTGCACTTGAACTGAAGAACATTAAGAAATCCTCGGCAGTTAAGGAACTTATCTCAAAGCTTGTTGAGGAAGAGCGTGACAGAAAGAGAGTTAACGCACGTGAAATCGGCGCAGGTCAGGATTTCGATCATGATTTTGACGATCGTGATGACAGTTTTGAATCACACGAGTGATCTTTAAAAACGTAAGTGTTTTCCGGACATTTAATAAGCCTTACGGAAGGAGTAGTTATGCAGGTTAAGTTAAACGAAGATGAAATAAGACAGCAGATGGAAATCGAAGCCTATGACAAGATGGTCGAGGAAGAGCAGGAAATAAAGAAGATAAACGAAAAGGCAAAACGTAAGAAAGCAGACAAAAAGTTTCAGATCGTTATGTTTTCACTCATAGGTATTGCACTTCTTATAGTGGTTCTCCAATATCTGCAGGTGTTCTGACAACTAAAAAATAGTTTGATCTTTCCCCCACCTTTTGGCGTAGTGAAGGCGGGGGAAATCTTTGTTTTAAGGCGGGATTTCGGTTTAAGCCGAAAGAAGACGAATTTCATCGTTTTTTTACCAATGGAATGGAAAGCAGTTTTTAGGGTGACCTTACTGACACTTGATAAAAACTTCGGCAAAAAATGTGTAAATATGAGCAACATAAAGTATGATTTATTCAAATATTTTGTGTATTATGAAGTTGTGGAGTTTACTGAATAAAAACGGTCAGTTTTTTTATTGCATCCGGGAAATGGAGGAGATTAAATGTTAAGAGTAACAAAAACCGAAAACGGAATGGTACGCGGACTTCCCGCAGCAGATCCGAGGATCACATCTTTCAAGGGGATACCTTTTGCAGCACCGCCTGTAGGAGAGAACAGATGGAGAGCTCCCCAGCCTGCGGCAGATTGGGAAGGAACAAGGGATTGTTTTGAATTTGCTCCAATATCCGTACAGGATCAGCCGGCGGTAGGTGATGACATATACTGCAGGGAATGGCATGTTGATCCCGATATACCCATGAATGAGGATTGTCTTTATTTAAATATCTGGACACCTGCTAAGAAGACCGACGAAAAACTGCCTGTTTTCATATGGTATTTCGGCGGCGGATTCCAGTGGGGCTACACCGCAGAGATGGAATTTGACGGTGAAAGGATCGCAAGAAGAGGAATAGTTGTTGTTTCCGTTAACTATAGACTGGGTGCCCTGGGTTTCCTCGCACATCCGGATATAACAAAGGCTCAGCCCGAAAATCCCGCAAACTTCGGGCATCTTGACCAGCAGTACGGTTTGAAGTGGGTTCACAGGAATATTGCTAATTTCGGCGGAGATCCCGATAACATAACCATTTCGGGTCAGTCTGCAGGCGGCGGAAGCACGCTTGCCCAGATTACATGTGACCAGAATAAGGGGCTTATAAAAAATGCTGTCATCATGAGCGGCATTATCAGAAATCCTTATATGGACATGCCTTTCTTTAAGCCGCTTACACTTGATGAGGCAGGAAAGATTGGCGACGAGTTCATCAGAACTCTCGGTGTTACCACAATTGAGGAAGCAAGAAAGCTTGATGCATTCTTTATCCGTGATAAATATGCGGAATTCAGGTCGAAAAAGGGCTTTATGTTCGCAACCTGTCTGGACGGTGTTTTCTGCACCGGAGATACATACAAACGTTTACTGAACGGCGAACATAACGATGTAAATATCATAGCAGGCAATACGGTTGACGAGTTTCCTTCGGCCATATTTGCGGATTCCGAAGAGGCTATGGAGGAGCAGGCAAAGAAGAGATTCGGCGATGATGCTCAGAAATTCCTTTCTTTCAAAGAGGCACATGAGAAGAAGGGAGACAAGATGTATGCATCCGTTTCCGGTATTGAGTGTTCTGTAAAGGAAGCATTCAAGCACATGTCAAAGGAACAGGGCAGCAGGAATTATTACTATTACAGGTTTAATCCCGATATACCCGGATGGGACAACCCCGGTTCATTCCATTCCGTAGACCTGTGGTTCTGGTTCGAGACATTGGCAAAGTGCTGGAGACCTTTCGTGGGAAGGCATTACGATCTTGCACGTCAGATGTGTAATTATATCTGTAATTTCATAAAGACCGGAGATCCCAACGGAAAGGATGCGGACGGATCGGATCTTCCGTTATGGAAACCTTATACCGATAAGGATCATGCTGAGATGAACTTCTTCAAGGACGGAAGCATCCCGAGCACCGGCAATACCGAATTTGTTGATTTCCTTTCGGATTTTATCGGAAAGACCTGCTGATCGCAGAAATGGTTTTTAACCCGGTAAAGCCCCAAAAGCTTTACCGGGTATTGGATGAGAATTTATTATGGAGGAAAACCGCCGGATATAACAACGGGCGGTATGCTTTTTTATGAAACCGATATTGGGAGTTGACTGTCCTGACAATGATGTGATAAGGGTTGGGAATACCTATTACATGGTCAGTACGTCCATGTACTTTTTTCCGGGATGTGAGATAATGAAGTCTACGGATTTCGTAAACTGGGAGCATGCTTCGTATGTCTATGACACTCTTGACGGGACGGATGATCAGCGTCTGCTCGGAAACGGGAACATATACGGTAAGGGTATGTGGGCTGCCAGCTTAAGGTACAATAACGGTACATATTATATCTGCTTTGTATGCAATGATACGCACAAGACCTATCTTTACAGATCGGAATCGGTCGATGGACCGTGGAAAAAGTCGTTTATAGAAGGTTTTTTCCACGATTCATCACTTCTGTTCGATGATGACGGAAAAACGTATATTGCGTACGGAAACAGGGATGTGTACATAACAGAACTCAATGACGATCTTACGGCTCCCAGAGAGGGCGGTCTACACAGGCTTGCGGTATCGGATTCGAGAAAAACTCCTTTGGGATATGAAGGAACACATTTTTATAAGATAAACGGAAAATACTATCTTTTCTTAATACATTCGCTTGAAGACAGATGGTTCAGGACGGAAGCATGTTTTGTATCCGATTCGATAGACGGAGAATTTACCGGAAAGGATGTTTTTGCCGATGACGCCGGCTGGTTTGGATCAGGCATAGCTCAGGGAGCTATAGTCGATACACCTGAGGGTGATTGGTATGCCATGCTTTTCCAGGACAGGGGTGCACAGGGCAGGATACCGTATATCCTTCCGGTCACATGGAAGGATGATTTCCCTGTATTCGGGGATAACGGTAAGATGCCGGAGAAATTCAAGCTTCCCAAGAATGATAAATGCAGGTTCTATTCACCTGTTGTAGGAAGCGATGATTTCACAAAGGAATACGGAGAGGGCTCCTGCTTCGGTTTTAACTATTTCTGGCAGTTTAACCATGAACCGGACATGAGGCTTATAAAAAGAGATACTAAATCCGGTCTTTATTCGGTAACTACGGACAAGGTCTGCTCAAGCCTTACACAGGCAAAGAACACTCTGACCCAGCGTATGCATGAGATGAACTGTGAGGCGGAGATCACCGTTATCGGAGAAGAAATGAACAAGGGTGATTTTGCCGGTATGTCCGTATTGCAGTATTACTATGGTTTTATCGGGATCACGCCAAATAATGATAATTATGAGATAGTATATATTGAAAGAGAAGAGGAAGGGAAGAAGGAGCTTGTAAAAAAGATAGATATTACGCCTTCGCCCGTTGTACGGTTTAAGATCTGCGCGGATTTCACAGACAGAAAGGATGAAGCTTCCTTCTATTACGACTGCGGACTTGGCTGGAAAAAGCTGAACATCGTAAAGAAAATGAGATTCAGGCTGGAGCATTTTACGGGAAACAGATTTGGTATCTCGATGTTTTCCATAATAAAAGAAGGAGGTACAGCCTCCTTCGGAAATTTTGTTTACAAATATCAGGATTAACCATTCTGCCTGCACATCATGCGGTATTCGCGAGGTGTGCAGTTTTTCTTTCTCTTAAACGTCCTGTTAAAGGTTGATATACTCGAAAAGCCGGTGCGCAGGGCAATATCCGTTATGGAAAGGTCCGCTTCGGCGAGAAGCTGTTCGGCGGCCTGGAGTCTCTTATATATCAGATAGTCATAGAACGTAGTGTTTGTATATTTTTTAAAGAGTCTTGAAAAATGGAATTTTGAAAATCCGCTGTGTTCTGCGACCATTTCAAGAGTAAGGTCTTCGGCGTAGTACTCGTTTATGTAGTTTAATACGGAATTGAAACGGTGCAGATATTCCTTCTTGGTTATCTGGCTCAGTCCGGCAAATGCATCCGTCTTTTTGAGATGGTCTCTTCCAATCAGTACAAAAAGCCTGTAAAGATCGGAAAAAATGCTAAGCTCATAGAATTCAGCGGATGAGAAGTATTCATCCCTCATATGTCCCAACAATCTGAGCAGCTCGTCACATATCTGAGGATATGTGTCATGCGTTATGTGCAGGAGCTTGGTAAACAACGGCTTGATCCCGGTGAAGCCGGACATTTCCGTTAGGTCGCCAAGATCTATAAGATAAATAAATCGACAGCCTTCTTTGGGAGCTTCTATTTTATGCATCTCAAAAGGAGGAATGATCATGATATCCCCTTTTTCTATCGTATGGCATTCATTTTGGCTGTAAACCTTGTACCAGCCTTCTACGGGGATTATGATCTCCAATGCACGATGTCTGTGATACTCAAAAGGAATGGGCAGATTATTATACCAGATCCTTATCCTGGTATTACTCTGGAAACTGATCTGTTCAACATTTTCCTTAACATCGCGGTAACCCGGGAAATCACTGTTTTTCTTAAAAAAACCAACCACTTCTTCGGGAGTGGCGGAGAAATTGTCCGGACGGGAACCCGATCTGGCGGAAGGATAAATGCTCATATATTGCTTACCCCCTTTCTGATCTGATCAAAAACATTTTAGCATATTTTGTCAGAAAGGTAAATATTTTTTTTATTCATATTTCAAACACAATTGCTACACAAATTAGGGATAATATAGTGTTAGCTTCAATTTTAGGAGCGGAATAAATATGAATAAGGAGAAAAAAGAAAATGAAATTATGGAAACGCTGGCTTATCGTAATTTGCTCCGGATTGCTTGTCGGAGTAGCGGTAGCCGTAGCGTATGTCATGTTTTTAAAATATAAAAACGGCGGAAGCAATAAGGGAAATGACGATCAGACCGGAATCATGAAGTCGGATGTTGAAGACGAACTGAAGGAAGACGAAGCGTCAAACAGTCAGGATAAGGCTCGTAAAGATACCTCAGCTTCGTCCGGCGGACAGAGAGTTGTGGATGTTTCCAATGCGGATCTTTCAGCATTGGTGGATATTATAATGCCTTCGGTGGTTGCTGTTCAGAGTATAAAGGAAGGCAGCCGGAATTCATATGATTCGATTGAAGATTATCTGTATGGATATGGTACTCCGCAAAAAACACAATCGACAGCTTCGGGTTTCATAATAGGACAGAACGGCAGTGAACTGCTTCTGGCTACAAACAGTCATGTTGTAGAAGGCGCATCGAGTATCAGTGTAAAATTCTGTGAAGGAACGGAAATGGAAGCGATACTGAAAGGAAATGATGCGACCTATGATGTTGCAGTACTTTCGGTTGATGCTTCAAAGCTCGTTGAATCGACCTTGAAAAACATAAGGATTGCCACTATCGGTGATTCCGATGCACTCAGAGTCGGAGACATGACATTTGCTATCGGAAACTCTTTGGGAGACGGACAGTCGGTAACGGTCGGACACATAAGCGCCAAGGACAGAACGATTACCATACAGCAGAAGGAAATGAAGCTCCTTCAGACCGATACGGTCATAAATAACGGTAACAGCGGCGGACCGCTTGTAAATGTTTACGGAGAGGTCATAGGCATAACAAATGCAAAATATGCAACCTATTCGGGAAATAAGGTTGAAGGAGTTTGTTTTGCAATCCCGATAACAGAAGTGGTTCCGATCATAAATGAGCTTATGAACAGGGCTGAAATCCCGGCATCGGAGGTAGGATATCTCGGTGTCGGTGGGAAAGAGGTTACGGAATCTTATGCAAAAGCATTCAATATGCCACAGGGACTTTACATAAGCTCTGTTGAGAAGAATTCTCCGGCATATGCCGCCGGTATCAGACAGGGAGATATAATAACCGCCCTGAACGGAAGAAGCATAAAGAACATGGATGAACTGAAGGAGGTTCTTTCATATATCAGATACGGAACAGAGGTTGAGGTTAAGTATTCTACAAACGAAAAAGACGGTTATAAAGAAAAGACGGTAAAAGTTGTACTCGGAAAACTCACCGATGCAAGGTCGAGAAAATAAAAAGATAAAAATATGGGGACGTTAAACGTCCCCGTTTGCGTTATTTCTTAAGGATTTTTCTTAAGCATATGCAGAACAGTATGAGAGATGCGGAACCTATGCAGACCGTAGGTACCAGAGGAAAATCATCACCGGTTCTGGGAATTACGCTTCCTGAGGATTTTGAAGAAGATGAACCGTTATCATCATCCCAATTGTATTCTGTACTGCCGGTATTGTCCATTATTTTTGAATTATTATAATACTCGGAATTAGAGTTACCTTCATCATCATCCTTTTTTTCCGAAGAGCCGCCTTTGTAATAACCTCCGTTATCGTCTTCATAATAATACGGGACGTCATCATCGTCGTCATCATCATCGTCATCATCATCGTCGACATCGTCATCGTCGTCATCATCTTCGTTATCCCAATCTTTTTCGTCCTCATCGCTTTCTTCAAAGTCGTCATCGGTAAGGTCGGGATCGTCGTTCCAGTCGAATTTGTCATCGTCCGGCGGATCGTTGTTTTCGTCATCATGATGTATTACGACATTTTCATTATCGTCATCATCGTCATCGTCGTCATCGTCGTCATCATCATCGTCGTCGTCGTCATCGTCGTCGTCATCATCATCGTCGTCATCATCGTCAGGTTCATCCTCCAGGAAGTCGGGATTCGGATAGTAGAAACCCAAATACGTTACTTTTGGATATTCAAATTGGACATAATACAGATCGTCATCTCCCAAAAAGAGTTTTGCCCTATTTTCAACGGATCTGCCGCCGGCGTCTATCATAAGCTGTGAAGCGGAGCTTTCTGTATAAGAGTATACTTTGCAGTATTTATAATAATTCTCATCCTGCATTTCATCCGGGAGAGAGCAGTAAACGGTGGTTTTGGTTGCCTTGGGTAATTCGTCACCGTCATCATTCTCATAAATAAGCTGTAATACAAAACCCTGATAAACATATTGATCCGAAGTATCTTCTTTTGCTTTTTCAAGGGCCTTTTTAAAAGCATCACTTTCATCTTCTGCAATGTACATTGTATGATCGTCGGCTTTGTCGCTTTTATAAACAAGACGGGCATGTGCAAAATAATCATAATCGCATTCTACTGTATGACCCTCAACATCATTGGTATCTAAAATATCCATAGCCTTGATAACTGAGGCAGGGATCAGTACGGATGTGAAGAAAACCGTTATGAAAAGCCAGAGTAATATTTTCTTTAATTTCATGTGATCACTCCTTATTTGTATAAAAAGTTACCGTTCTATTTATATATCGGACATTTTAGCCGCAATCACAACATACCTTCCGTCTTTTTTTGTATATTCACAGGTGGAAAGTGTGATAAGCCCAACGACTTTATTTTCGTCAAAGGGTATTTCGTAACAGCTTCTTGCCTTTATTTCGGAAAGATACGTTTTTAAAGGGTAGGCAGAAGTATCATTTACAAAACGGTAAAACTGAAAATCTTCCTCGCTGTCTTTTGATACATCGGTTCTGAAAACGGATATGATCTTGTAGGTTCCCTCTGAAAAAATTGTATCAAAAGTTATGGTGGGATGCTGCTCGTAATAGCTTTTGCTGTCGTATTTCAGAAGATCCGCGAACATATCGCCGTTTTTCATGTTGTGCCCATAAATGATCAGGTTGGCAGACGGGCGGAAAATGTCACAGCGTGCGTCTATAAAAGGCAGGCCTTCATCGGCGGACTCTTTTTTAAAGTTCCTGTGAAGGTAATATTCCTCATCGGAAACGGTCTGCATTACCGGATAATCTATATTTGTCCCGTCAATCTTTATCCAGCCGGAAAAATCATTGTTTTCTTTGTATAGGGCTGAATATTTTGAAGCGTTTATCTTTTCCTGTCGGTCTTCAGGGATGTTTTCGGTATTGTCTATCGGAGGCAGGACAGAACCTGATCCCGATTCGGATATCTTTTCTTTCAGCTCATCTCTTTCTTTATTGGAATCATAGGAAGAAAGACTGTAAAGAGCCAGCTTTATGATACAGACTATGAGGATTATAAGGCTTATAGCGGCTACGGTCAGAAGGATGAGCTTTTTATTGTCCTTTGATTCTTTACTCATGAT
This sequence comes from Lachnospiraceae bacterium, assembly GCA_016290905.1. GTDB lineage: Bacteria > Bacillota > Clostridia > Lachnospirales > Lachnospiraceae > RUG11977. The sequence continues at coordinate 20,953 of JAEEVO010000041.1, forward strand.
GATCCAAACTTTCTATAAAATGATATATCTTAGGATAATTATATCCATTATTTACATAAAGGCAAGAAAATTTTGACAAAATTAGGAAAAAGTGGTTGACAATTGGAACCGGAAGTAGTATTCTATACCCAATATTTTTGAAAACAAAGGAAACTATAGTTTGAAAATATTTCAGACTATCATCAAAGTCGGGCAGGCACGACATTGATGAATATCATGCCTGCGGCAGGGTATAAAATATGAGCATATTCGTGACCGGAAATACATACGATTATTCCGAAGCCATCCATGATTATAAAGTGTATGGTATTAGAGTCGTATGCATTAAATCTGGTTACGGAGAAGTATAGAATAAAAGTATAGTATCATAAGCGTACTTACCACCTATCTTTTCCGGATAGGTGGTTTTTTTATATAAGTGAGCCAGGGGGACGGGGTCAGTGGTCCATTTTCCGTCAAATCAATCATAGGGACGGTTCTTCGGTTGAAAATGCATGTCATCCTGAGCACAGAGATGGATCTTAATAAGAATACAAAGAGTCAGATATGGTAAGAAATCATGAAAGCGAGGAAACAAAAATGAGTGAAGGAATACAACATAAACTTATATGGCCCGATTACAAAAACTGCATTGCAAATCTTCCTAATTCCATTTTAAAAAAGCTGGGTGCGGGACCGGTGGGAGATACATTGCCGCTTGCAGATAAATATCTTGAAAAGGATTATAAGAACATCGTCCTGCTTTTACTTGATGGTATGGGAAAAAGCATCCTCGAAAGACATTTAAAAGAAGACGGTGCTTTCAGGTCCCATCTGGCAGGGATATATCAATCCGTATTCCTTTCAACTACTGTTGCAGCTACCACATCCGCCATGTCAGGCCTGCAGCCATGTGAACACAGCTGGCTGGGCTGGGAATGCTATTATCCGAGTGTAGATAAGAACATAACGGTATTTACGAATCAGACCCAGGGGACCGAAGAACAGGCAGCGGATTACAATGTACCATGGACTGTTACGCCATATGAAAATATAATTCAAAAAATAAAAAAGACCGGAAAAGATGCATATCTGATAGCCCCCTTTACCGAGCCTGAGCTAGATGGAATCGAAAAGATATGCGACAGGATCAAAACTCTATGTAAGCAGCCGGGGCAGAAAAGCATCTATGCATACTGGAAACAGCCGGATGGACTCCTTCACCGTCACGGATGCGGTTCGGATGAGGTTCACGAAGCCTTGATAAATATGGAAAAGGTTGTCTCAGAGCTCGCCGGAGAACTCGAGGATACATTGATCTTCGTTACCGCGGACCATGGGCATCTGGACAATGATTTTGTTGTATTGCAGGACTATCCGGATCTTTGTGACTGCCTAGTACGTTTGCCATCATTAGAGCCCCGTGTACTTAATCTCTTTGTTAAGGAAGATAAAAAACAATACTTCGAAAAGGAATTTAATAAGCTGTTTGGTGATAAATTCATACTAATGCCGATGGAAGAAGCTATAGAAAAGAAGCTGTTCGGTACCGGCAAGCCTCATAAGGAATTCAGGGGAATGCTTGGAAACTACCTGGCTATCGCAACCGGCAACCTTTCGATATTTTTTAACGAAGAACGATGGAAATCCATGCACGGCAGTGTAACGGCAGATGAAGTACTTATACCCCTGATTGTGTTTGAGTGAGCCGGAGGCAAAGCCCACTCCGTTGTGTGGACCGGGGGGACGGGGTTAGTGGCCCGTTTTCCGATTGAAAAAGAGCATGTCATCCTGAGCAGAGCGAAGGATCTTATTATTGGAGGCAGCATATGAGTATAGAATCATCTGATATTATAAGGCAAATGTCAATAGAAGAAATCCCCGAATGTGTGAATGTGATCCGTTCGTCATTCAAAACAGTAGCTGACGAGTTTGGGTTCACAGAAGAAAACGCCCCGAGATTTACGGCGTTTGCCACGGATGAAGGAAGATTATGGTATCAGTTTACAGTTGAAAAAAGACCGATGTATGTATACCTTCATCAGGGTAAGATAGTGGGATATTATTCGTTGGCATTACTTGAAAACGGAAACGTGGAATTAAATAATCTGGCTGTTTTACCTGAATACCGACACCAAAGAATAGGTGAAAAACTTTTGACAGATGCATTTGAAAAGGTGAAACTATTTGGCAGGGACAAAATAGAAATAGGTATAGTGGAAGAAAATCAAAGACTTCGAAAATGGTACGAAAGCTTTGGATTTGTACATACAGGAACAAAGAAATTTGACTTCTTTCCCTTTACCTGCGGATATATGGAGAAATCAATCAGAGGGACGGTTCTCTGATCGATTTGGAGGATTACTGATG
>JAEEVO010000130.1 GCA_016290905.1 Lachnospiraceae bacterium
GGGACCGGAGAGTGGAATCGTAGTGGTTGGACGGAGGAAATTTCGTTTACGGATACCACTGTGAAGGCCGGAGAGGAATACTCATATATAGTAGTATGCACAAACAGTGATGGAACTGTTGAGATCAGTCCGGAATCGATGGAAAAGACCATTGTCTTCAATCCGTTCAGAGATGTGGCTACAACTGAGAGTTATTTTAAGTATGTAATGTGGGCATACAATAACGGAGTGGTAGCAGGGACCAGCAACACAACTTTTGCTCCAAACGGTGAATGTACCAGGGGACAGCTGGCCGTCATGCTTTACAGAATGTTCGGAAAGCCCAGTGTATCAGGGAAAACGATTCCGTTCACAGACGTGAAGGAGAACGCATACTATTATAAAGCTATAGTATGGGCGTATAACAAGGGATACATCAAGGGAATTTCAGGTACTTCCAGATTTAACCCCGACGGCTCGATCACAAGAGGGGATATGGTGGTGATCCTATACAGGATCTGCAAAGACATAAGACCGGAGGAGTGTGATTATGACATTGCCAATCCGTTCAAAGATGTAAAGGAAAGTGACTATTATTTCAAGGCAGTCATGTGGGCATATAAGAAGGGAATCACAAAGGGAACGACGGCTACCACATTCTCGCCGAAGAAGAACTGCCTGAGATCACAGCTGGCGGTATTCCTAAATAAATTCAATAACATAACCCATATTATTGAATAATGTAAACACAAATGAAAAAGCCCCTTATGACGCGCTGTCATAAGGGGCTTTTTGCTCAGAAACACTTCTTTTTCCTCTGCTTCCTGCAGCTTTCGATATTACCGCAGTGATAACAGAGCTCATTGTCACAACACCAGTCATTGTCAAAACTTGTGATGATATTGTTCACGGTAGTTTCAGCAATATTGTTCAGGGCTTCTTTCGTAAGGAAGGCCTGATGGGATGTCAGTATCACATTGGGCATGGATATGAGCCTGGAGAGCAGATCATCATTCAGAATGTGTCCAGATCTGTCCTCAAAGAATATATCCGCTTCTTCCTCGTAAACATCGAGACAAGCCGCACCGACCTTCCTTGACTTGATGCCTGCGAGCAATGCTTCGGAATCTATGAGAGCGCCTCTTGAAGTATTGACGATGACAACGCCCTTCTTCATCTTTGCAATGGACTCTTCGTTTATGAGATGCTTTGTCTCATCGGTAAGAGGGCAATGGAGTGAGATGATATCGCTATTTTCAAAAAGCTCGTCAAGAGAAACATAGTCGATGCCGCTGTTTTCGGCAGGGAACTTATCATATGCAAGGACTTTCATTCCGAAGCCCTTGCATATATCGATGAAAATACGTCCGATCTTTCCGGTGCCCACAACACCCACGGTCTTTCCGTGAAGATCAAAACCTGTAAGTCCGTTAAGGCTGAAGTTGAAATCCTTTGTACGTATGTATGCTTTATGGATACGTCTTATGGAAGTGAGCAAAAGTGCGATGGCATGCTCCGCAACGGCGTAAGGTGAATATGCCGGAACACGTACAACATGAAGCTTACCGAAAGCATGCTCTATATCCACGTTGTTGTAGCCCGCACAGCGAAGCGCTATGAGCTTTACTCCCATTTCATAAAGCTTGTCTATAACATAGGCGTTAAGATCGTCATTTACAAATACGCAGACCACATCGCTGCCTTCCGCCAGCTTATAGGTATCCGGCGAAAGCCTCGTCTCCAGGTATGTTATGTCAACCGCGTCCCTGAGTTCTGCCTTTTCGAACGATTCTTTATCGTAATCCTTAGCGCTGAAAAACGTTACCTTGATCTTATCCATATTTCTCCGTTCCGCGTTTCCTTGTCGAAAACACTTTTATACTTTCGAAGTCGCAGTTAAGCGATCCGTTTTCTTTGTACCCCAAAGTCAGAATCTTCTTCTGCCCGAACCGCCTCTTATCAAAAGTACCAGTCTGAGTAACTGAAGTATCGACGAAGCAAGTGCCGCTACGTAAGTCATTGCCGCAGCCATGAGCACTTTTCTTGCTCCGCTTAATTCGTTGGGCATAAGCATGTCGTCATTGTCCAAAATGGCGAGCGCTCTGTGAGATGCATTAAATTCAACCGGCAAAGTGATCAACTGGAACAGCACTACTCCGAGGAACAGTACCACACCTATCTTTGCAAGTCCGAGATATCCAAGCGCCAGTCCCAAAATGATCACCGGCCACGATATCCACGATCCAACCTTTGCGATCGGCACCGACAAAGACCTTAGTTTAAGCGGTCCGTAGCCGACCTGATGCTGAATGGCATGTCCGCATTCGTGCGCCGCTACGCCTATCGCAGCAACCGACTGCGATCCGTACACACTATCGGAAAGTCTCAGCACTTTTTCTTTCGGCGAATAGTGATCCGTAAGATTTCCGCGAATACGCTCTATCCTCACATCGTAAATGCCCGACTCGTGAAGTATCGTCTCCGCAGCCATCTCGGCCGTGAGTCCACGCGCATTTCCTTGCCTGTTGTAGCGCTTAAACGTGCCTTTCACGTTCGCCGAAGCGATCAGACTTATCACCGCACCGATAAGCACCAGTATATATGTGGGATCGAGCCCATAAGGATAGTACATATTTGTCACCTCCGTATTATTCCATGTGTGCTGCTATTATATCACAAAACCACAAGCCAAGCGAATGATTGCATTTGGCATTTGGTTTTTAGCTTTTCCGCTTTTCGGCATGAATATCGAGGCCCTGCTTCCTGCCTGTTTTATTATTATCTAAAAAGAAGCAGGAATATAATTCCTGCCTCTTTCTTGATAATTCAATTTATAGCAGAAAATGGAGCCACGCATATTTCCTGCCCAAATTTTAAAACATCAAAAATCGGTATTAAAAGACGATCTTTACGCTTCCGATCGTTTTTTCGGGAGCCATGTACAATTTTACAATGTCGCCTACCTTAACATCATGTTCTTGTTGCTCTGCTTTTTTGAGAGAAGCGTCAGCGATCGTAAATTTGTTTAACAGATCGTCGCCGCCCAATGTTTTGTTGTACCATAACAGGCGAACATCAAATTTGGAGCCCTTCTCAACCATCTTAGCTACTATAGCTTCCTGAATCCAGGCGTTTTCTTCCACAAAGTTGACCTCAGTATTCATCAAGCGCTCTTTCTGCTCGTCGGTCAGTTGTGCTTCCAACTCTTCCTTCGCTTTACCTTCCCTTTTTGCAATGGCAAAACATACTCCTACAAATGCACCTATTATAGCTCCTACTATGACATATCCCATTTTTCTCCTCCTTTGAGTACTCAACAACAATAGTTTCTGCTACAAAATCTATGATATCAGATATTTTAAAAAATACAACTATTAATTAACCCAAGGGGACGGTGGCGCCTGTTCATTCTATCTTTATAGTAATATCGTATTCACCGGAAGAATTGAGCAAAGAATAGAGTCTGTAATTGCTCTTGGGAAGATTGTAATCACAATAGAACATATCGTAATCGTTTCCAAGTTCAGACTCATACTTGCCTTCTTCGTAAAAATCAATCTTTTCTTTTTTCCCGTTATTCTTTCTCCTGGTGCACGATACTTTAACTTGTTTTTCAGATAATATGAGCAACTCAATGTGCGCGCCTGAAGGTGTAATTGTGTATGAACCGTCGCCGTTATCTTTTATGAACCCGTCCGGATGGTCACAAACTCCTTTATGAGAAGTTTCCTCTCCCGATTCGTTATACACAGTTTGTTCTATATAACTATATCCCCCGTAAAGGCCATCCGAAATCTTCACAAGCTTAAGATAATGATAGAATGCATTGTCAAAAGAATACGATACATAGTACAGTCCGTCAAACTCAAGATTGATAGGTTTAATGAAATAAAAGTGATCCACGCCCATAAATGCTTCCAGAGTATCCGCATCGTACTCGGGAATAACATCCACATACATCGTCGCTCTAGATGAACTCATATCTCCATTGCTACCGAAAAGCATAAAGTCTGCGTATTTGAGAGGATCGGAGCCGGGCGGAAGAACTTTACCGCTGCAACGTATCGAGGCTCCTTTCTCGCTCGCATAACCTCGGCTATCATCATTTTCACACTCGGTGAGAAAATAAAAACGTGCCGGATACAAAACGATCGCCTTTACGTTTTCTCCGAAATACTCCCGTAAAGCATCCGCAGCAATTTTCTCGGCGCTCTTGTACTCATAACCTAAGTACATGTTGCCGTTATGATAGTCATACATGTACTTATACTCTTCACCCCGATACTCGTACATGCCCTCAATTACAGCAACCAGATCTATTCCTTCAACATATGCTTCTACACTTTTTACCTCTGCTTCGGGAAGATTTATTCTAAACCACCGTTTTGCCTCATATG
>JAEEVO010000131.1 GCA_016290905.1 Lachnospiraceae bacterium
GTAAAATCCTTCTGCATGGTTGCCCTGACTCTGAGCGAATCCTCACCCCAAGCCCTGATCTCAAGCTTTTCACCGCTCTTGTAGCACACGAGTGCGCCGTTGTTATTTTCAAATTTCATCCGGAAAACCTCCTGATCTGTATATTTTGTTCTTTATTTTTTCGCTATCGGTTTGATACAGAAATCCGCCGTAAACTCAGGAAGCGGGATCCTGTATTTATCTGCAAGGGCAGGACCGCAGGAATTTGAACCCACGCCTGCCATCCGGTGATCAAAGCATATAATGTTCGATCCGGATTTTTCAAGCTCCCAGTTATGCCTTGCCTTTGACAAAGCTTCCTCGCTGTATTCCGAGGCGTTGAAGGAGAGATTTGAAGAATTCGTGAAAACAACATCGAAATCTTCTCCCAAAAGCTTCATATAGGTGCATCCGTAATGTGACGAGTTCTCCTGCGGACGTATATAATCCTCAAACATATCCTCTATGTTTTCCGTGAATCTTCCTATATAAGAGGCCTGATGTTTATCTATATAGCTCTCATAAGGTCCGTATCCGAAGTATTCAACCCTGTCAAAGCTCTTCGGCACAAAAAGCCTGAACCCGAATCTAGGAAGCAGCGTTACCTTGTTTGATGTATAAGCCTTACAGCTGACGGTCACTCTGCCGTCGGGGCTGAAAGCATAGATACTGTTCGTTTTTATAAACGGCGCATACATATTCCAGCAGAACGCCTGCTCGATACCGATTTTCAGGAAAACTCCCGTATTCTGCACTTTACCGTCCGCAGACGTAACATCCGTAAAAGGACGGAGTATCTCGATGGAATGGACCTTGGTGTCATAATCATCCATATGGGACCTGAACCACTCACTCCTCATCGTATCGTTATCCACAGGCGCACGGAAGAAATTAAACTTCATCGGTCCGTCAAGAAGCTCCGAATCCTTGAATCTTATCGAATCGATAAAACCTATACGCTTGTTAAAGCTGTAAGTGACATCCGATGCCTTAAGCACAAGCTTAAAAGATGAATCCTCGATGATCTCGATATCAGCCGTGACGCTTTCTGCTTTCATGACCGCATCCTTAAGTGCCGCCGTATCAACAGCCTTGACCTCGATCTGGTCAAAGCATACCTCATAACCCTTCTCAGCCCAAGGAGTATCCTTTGCCAAAGTAAATATAAATCTTATATAATTTCCATCCACCGCATCGGGAACGGTTATCGTCGTATCGGTGAACGGCTCTGCAGAGAATGTGAAATCCCCTCTGCAGACAACACCGTCAGTACCTGTTACCTCATAGTGTCCGTCAAAAAGCTTCCCGGCATCCTCAAACGCAAGGAAGGATGTGATCCTGAACGTATCCGGAGCATCTGTCTTGTAAACCCTCAAAGGTCTGTAGACCTGTTTTAATTCCAAAAGTCCTGTATGAGGAGTCCTGTCCGGATAACACAGTCCGTCCATGCAGAAGTTCCCGTCGTTATGTCTCTCTCCGAAATCTCCTCCGTAGCCGTACATGATCTTCCCGTCATCGGTCTTGCCTATGGGTACCGAATGATCGCACCACTCCCAGACAAATCCGCCCATGAAGCGGTCGCTGGAATAGAAAATATTACGGTAATCCTCGAGATCTCCGGGTCCGTTACCCATGGAGTGGCAGTATTCGCACAGCATGAAAGGCCGACTGTCGTTTACGATAAATCCCCACATATCCTGGGGTGCCGTATACATACGCGATACAACATCAAATACATCGTCCTCGGTATCGTCAAGCTTATGAACACTCTCATAATGCACAGGTCTTGAAGGATCAAGCTTTTTGACCATACCGGCGCTGTCATACAGGTTGATCCCGAGACCGGTTTCATTTCCCAAAGACCACATGATGACGCAGGGACGGTTTTTGTCACGTGTAACCAGGAGCCTTTCCCTGTCAAATATCGCATCCCTGAATACCGGGTCTCTTGCGATAAGCGCTATACCGCCGTAACCTCTCTCCCACTTAAAGGAATTATATACTTCCACACAGCCATGAGCCTCCAGATCGCATTCATCGATCACATAGAAACCGTATCTGTCACAGAGCTTGTAGAAAAGCGGAGAATTCGGATAATGAGAAGTTCTTATCGCATTGATGTTGTGCTTCTTCATCAGCTTAAGATCCATCTCCATATGAGCCGTGTCAGCGTAATATCCGGTATCCGGATAGCTGTCATGGCGGTTGACCCCGCGGAATTTGACATGACGATGGTTAATCTTGAATACGCCCTCTTCTATCTCGATATCCCTTATACCCACTTCCTCGCCGATACACTCGTCACCGGAGACAATGATAAGCTTGTAAAGATATGGAGTTTCGGCGGACCATAACCTGGGATTTTCTATCCGGGTCACAAAGGGTACACCGTTTGTCAGATGCTCATGCACAAGCATTTCTCCTTCGGCGGTGGCTAAGCTTATCTCACAGTCCCAGCCATATATCTTTATTTCAACATCACAGGCGCTGCAATCATCGTTCAGCGTTGTCACTATAGAATAATCAAATATATGCGCTGCCGGTCTGGACAGGATATAAACATCACGGAAGATACCCGAAAGCCTTATCTTATCCTGATCCTCCAGATAAGTTCCGTCGCACCACTTAAGAACGGCTGCACATATGGTGTTTTCCCCGGCCGTCAGATATCCGGTTATGTCAAACTCGCTTGTATGATGCGAAACCTGCGAAAAACCGACAAATTTCCCGTTAATATATAAGTAAAAACACGAATCGACGCCTTCGAACACAAGGAAACGGTTCATACCGTCGGGTTCATAGTTAAAGCTTCTTTTATACACGCCTACCGGAGTATCGTCAGGCACAAACGGCGGATCGAAAGGTATGGGATAGACCACATTTGTGTATTGCGGCCTGTCATATCCGTGAAGCTGCCAGTTTGACGGAACGGGGATCGTATTTTTAAACTCAGCTTCGGGAAAATTATCCTCTAAATCTATTATGCTGTCATAGTAATTAAACGCCCATTCACCGTTTAGCATCTGCAAGCGCTCGGATTCCTCACGCGGAAGGAACGGATCCTGAGTTTTTGAAAAAGGTATGAAATATCCGTGATCTGCCACAGTACCGATATGAAGACTGTGTGGATCCTCATGATACATCATATAGCTTTTAGGCGTACCTTTGACGGAAATAGAAGAAATATCCATAACGACCTCCCGTTTTCAAAATTCGATAACCCGGTTACGGGTCCCGACAGCAATAAACAACTGCCGATAACATTATACTATAATAATAAAGTAAAGTAAATGTAAAATAATGTAAAGTTGTCATAACATTCAAAAACGGTTATGGTTATTTTGTGATGTAAAAGTAATATCTCTTATGACTTTTATCGGGTTATTTAAAAAATTTTAATGTTTTTTGAAAAAAATATTCAATTAAACCATTGACAAGTCCAAAATTATATTGTATACTCGCCAACGCAGCACATGATTAAAGAATATTATTCCTATGGCTTGCCATATTTTTTAAGGAGGAACTGAAATGGACACAACAAAGAGCTATATGCCCAGTGGAAAGACCATTGAGAGAAAGTGGTATGTTGTTGACGCAGAAGGTCAGACATTAGGCCGTCTCTGTGCACAGGTTGCTAATATTTTAAGAGGTAAGAATAAGCCTACCTTTACACCTTTCCTTGACATGGGTGATAACGTTATCATCGTTAACGCAGCTAAGATCAAGGTTACAGGCAGAAAGCTTGATCAGAAGATTTATTATAATCACTCTGATTATCCGGGCGGACTCAGAGAGACTACTCTTCGTCAGATGCTTGAGAAGAAGCCTGAGGAAGTTATCCGCCTTGCAGTTAAGGGTATGTTACCCAAGGCAGCACTTGGACGCGAGATGATCAAGAAGCTTCACGTATATGCAGGTCCCGAGCATGAGCAGCAGGCTCAGAAGCCCGAAGTACTTGTTATCGACACAAAGCTTAACTAATCGGGTGAAAGGAGATTAATAAAATGGCTAAAGATACATCCAGATTCTACGGAACAGGAAGAAGAAAAAGCAGTATTGCAAGAGTTTATTTAATGCCCGGCTCAGGCAAGATCACTGTTAATAAAAGAGACATCGATTCATACTTTGGTCTTGAGACCTTAAAGGTTGTTGTTCGTCAGCCCCTTGAACTTACCAATACTCTTGATAAGTTTGATGTTCTTGTAAACGTACACGGCGGCGGATTTACCGGCCAGGCAGGTGCCATCAGACATGGTATCTCACGTGCGCTTCTTCAGGCTGATACAGAGGAATATCGTCCTCTTCTTAAGAAGGCAGGCTGCTTAACACGTG
>JAEEVO010000132.1 GCA_016290905.1 Lachnospiraceae bacterium
CTCGCAGCCGCGTGTGGCAACAAGCTCCTTGTTGGAGGTGCAGACCGACTTGCCTGCCTCGAGAGCTGCCTTTGTGAACTTATAGGCTGCTCCGACTCCTCCCATGACCTCGGCAACGACCTTGACCTCGGGATCGTTTATGATGTCATTCACGTCATGAGTAAGGACGCTTTCCACGGGATCTCCCGGGAAATCGCGAAGATCGAGTACGTAACCGACCTCGAGTTTCAGCCCCGCCTTCTTTGCGATGATATCCTTATTTGTATTTAAAACCTCAAAAACTCCGGAACCGACTGTTCCGTATCCCATGATCGCTACCTTCATATGACCGTCCTTTCTGTTCGCCGGGATCTTCTGTCCCCTGCTCCCCGTACCTTACTTATGCTGTTCTCGGTTTTATCCTGTTCGGACTTTCCCTGTTATTTGTTCCACTTCTTTTTCAGACCTTGTCCTCACGTCCGAGGATCTTGAGCGAGCTGACTCCCGACAGCCCTGTCATGATTTCTATGATCTCGTTTACGGGCTTTGTCTCGGGCAGGATCTCCATGCCTATCGTGACCGATGCGATCCCGCCGATCGGGATCGACTGGTGAATGGTCAGGATGTTCGCACCGCACCTCGCGATCCGGTTGAGCATCTCCGACAAGAGTCCCGGTCTGTCCTCAAGCTGAAGCATGACGTTGATCGTCTTTCCTCTGTTGTTCTCATGGAAGGGGAAAATATCGTCTTTGTACTTATAAAAAGAACTTCTGCTGATGTCGACCATCTTTGTCGCATCAAGCACCGAAGCCGCCTTGTCCGACTGCAACAGTCTCTTGGCCTCGATGACTTTAAGAAGGACCTCCGGAACGGCTGTCTCTCTAACAAGATAATATTTTTCTTTGTCGTTCATGGTTCCCTCCTCCCGTCTCTTTTCGTGCCCTGTTACGGTTCCGCGCCGCTTCAGGAAACTGTGCTTTCTGCGTCCTTTATGTTAAACGTTCTGCATTCTTCGGGTTGTGCGCTCTGTGTTTTCCGGGTTGTGTGTCTTGTGTTTTTCAGGCAGATACAGATGTCCGTGATGCGTGGAATATGTTATCACAGGATTTTAGAGAAATCAAGATGAAATTTGCACAAATTTTAGGGTACAACAGCCTCCGATTTTGTGTCGGAGGCTGCTTTATATCGTTTCTCAACATTGGAGTCTAAAATGCATATCGTTCCAGAATATCGCAATACAGTTCCAGATTAATTTTGCTTTGGTCGAACACTCCAAACGTTTCCGGCTTTAATTCTGCCCTACATTCATCTATCTTCGAATATATATTCATAATTGCTTCTTTATCCATTGATTCTGATATTTGATATAATCGTCCATCAGAAGCCTCATAAAGATAATCAGGCGATATATCTTTTCCCCCTATATCTCTTTGGATCCTCTCATTGGATGCTATAATCTTTTCTGCCTGTGAACGTGAGATTTCCTTTTCTCCTGTCAACACCCTGCTTAAAGGTTTTTTTATCTCCTTAACCCTGTCGCGGATTTCAAATAATTCGTCGTTTGGAACCGGATATCTTCCGGAATAATCGCCAACACACCAATATGTTTCGTTTTCTTCGTTATATCTCAAAAAGAATATCCAGCTTTCTCCTTTTTTCATGGGTGTCAATTCGCTGAATGTAATCAATCGTCCGGTGTCTTCTTCTATTCCGTAAGATTGTGAGACTTTTATCGTGTCCGACTCAACTTTACTCTTCAAGACTTTTTTGATTTCAATTACATTTGTGGAGTATATATCGGTAAGGAACATATGCACATCGTCTGTTTCGTATTGATATTTCGCCTTTTGCGTGTCTTCTTCGATAAACTCTCCAATAACGATTATGTCCGTGGCTGCTTCTAAATCGTCTATGAAATAATAGATTGACCTTTCTGCTTCCATTTTAACTATCTCATAGTTGTCTTTACTGCATCCTATCAACAAAGACATTATTAATCCCAAAAATATTATTATTTTTGTTATCTTCATCATGTCCCACATTTTGTTATTAGATTTGTTTCAATGAAATAAACCATACGATACTAAGGACTGTTCCCTATAAACGTTGCACAACGGCTATCCTTTGAGTCACGATTATATTAATCCACCCGAAAAAAACAAGAGCTTTGCGCAAACTCGACATTTTCATGTCAAAAACAACATCTTGACAAAATGAAAAGATGTTATCTAAAGACTTTTACAGGAGATTATTGCAGTCATCAGATTCAAAGATTTGGAGGTTGTTGGTTCGGGTGCGAGAGTTGATACAGTACTTGGAAACAGCCTCCGGATTTGGTACCGGGGACTGTTCCTGTTATTATCTATGTATTGAAATAAGATGTATTTTTATGACAACTGAACAATATATTTATTTAGCCATACATCTAATTTTGTGATGTTTATGGCTGATTTAAGCACGTATGGGTGGCTATATAGAGCGGCTATATAATATAGAGTAAAGAATTTGTCAGTTGAAAAAAAAATAAAAGATGAGAGTGATCATCCTCTAAAGTATAATGAATTTGACCAAAACAAAAAGCTTAGGAGGAGACCACTCTCATGGATATTGTATCATTATTAAGGCTTTTGGTGAATGGGTTAATTGAGGCAGAGGCTAAGTTCTTTTCAAACCCGAAAGATTTATATGCCCTTGAAAAGGCAACCAAGGCAACGACAGATGCGGTTGCCGCGCAGTTTATGTCAGTTGTCTTAAGCAGTCTGGACGAGCAGATCCGGAACAGTGGTGTACGAAATGAACGTTATAGTGTTCAACGTACCCGAAAGAGAACTCTTGTCAGTTCCGTTGGGGATCTGACTTTTGACTGTACGCTGTACCGGAGAAAGGGACTGGCTAAGGGGGGATATGTCTCGCTCCTCCCTCAAATGCTGGGACTGGACAAACATGAACGCTTTACGGAAGAAGCCGAAGTATTACTGCTGACAGAAGCACTTAAAACGAGTTATGCTGAGGCGGCGCGAGTACTGCCATCAAAACAGCAGATCACAAAAACGACCGTGATGAATAAGGTCCACGGTACTGCTGATGAAATGCCGCTACAGGAACCGGAAGAAATAAAAAACGCGGAGTATCTGTTTGTTGAAGCCGACGAAGACCATGTGGCAGAGCAGCACGGTGATCAGACAAGTGCGGAAGAAAACGGAAGCTTCATATCCAAACTTGTCTATGTGTATGAAAACAAAAGCGTTACAGAAGGCTATACTGACAGGAAGCAATTGATCAATAAGTTCTATTTTAGCGGCCTGTATCCCGGATCTGAAGGGAATACGAAACTATGGAATAAGGTGCAGGCTTACATAGACAGTAATTATGATACCGACAAGATTAAGCGCGTATTTGTAAGCGGAGATGCTGCGTCATGGATAAAAAACGGAGCCGATCATCTTGATAAGGCGTTGTTCTGTGCTGACAAATATCATTTGATGCAGTATATCAATCATGCAGCGGGTCAGCTGAAAGATGAAAAGGAAAACGTAAAAAATGAACTGTGGCATCTGTTGTACTCAAAGAAGAAAAAAGCAAAAGCCCGGTTCAATGAGTATACACTGAGAATGCTTGCGTCTGCTGAAAAGACAAAAAGCATCGAGGATCTGAGGTCATATGTGCTGGGGAACTGGGCGGCGGTAAGAAGAACACTTCGGAATAAGCTTGTAAATGGGTGCAGCGCCGAAAGCCACGTGAGTCACGTACTATCAGACCGTTTAAGTTCCAGACCGATGGGATGGAGTCAGATCGGTGCTGATAGGATGAGCAAGATACGCTGCTATGAAAGGAATCATGGCAGAGAAAAAATGATCGATCTAGTCCGTTACAGCAGGGAGAAGCGAAATTGTCAGCGAACGGGAACAGATGATGAAATGGTGAAAAAAGTACAAGTACGTGAAATAATAGCCGATCATTACAATCAGGCCAAAAGCTATATCGAGCGGATCCAGGCAACAATCCCGGGGCTTACGATAAGAAAAACAGTAAGTATAAGAGAACAAATCCGCTTGCTGTAAAGGAAACAACACCTACGGTGTTGTCCTGAATTGAAGGCGCTAAAAGCGCCTGTGTAACCAATACATTGTCATGCCTCAAATAGAAGGCTTGCGTAGCAAGGCTTCCTTTTTGACAGACGGAAAAGAAAGATTTAAAATGAGATAATCATTTCAAACAGAATCATTAATCTTAGAGGATCTCTATTCTTTTCCAACTGACAGTATGTTTACTCTATCCAAAAAAAGACTTTGGTTGCGTGTTACGTCGAAAAAAAGTATAATCAGGGTATCCGTACAGATACGGATGAA
>JAEEVO010000133.1 GCA_016290905.1 Lachnospiraceae bacterium
ACCAAAGGAAAAGCAAAAGCTCCCGGGGCAGCTGTTTGACTGATAGTAATTGAAAAAGATGATTGAAAAGACAGATGGAACACATATCTGAGAAAAGGGGCCGAGGTTTATTGTAAATGGTAAAATATAAATGTACATTTATGGGAAAATAAAAATGTACAATCCTGTGTCGTATGCTACCATATCCATGGAGGTGACTTCATGGACGAGGCAGCTAAGACACAGCTTAAAATCTTAAAGTTGAGCGGTATTAAACCAAACTTCACTAAACTTGCCAAGATGTATGATATGGATAGGCGGACCGTTAAAAAGTATTATGACGGATACGAGGGCAAGCCCAAACATCATGCCAAGGCGAGCAAACTTGATGAACACAAGGATCTTATTCGGCATAAGCTTGAGATAAAAGGATCCAATATCATGGCCGTATATCAGTTCTTATACGATAAGTACGGGCAATCAATCGGTACTTACTCAAACTTCAGAAAGTACCTGAAAACTAACGGAATGTCACCGGCTAAGGCAGAAAAGGGACATCCTAGATTTGAAACAGAGCCGGGAATACAGGCTCAGGTTGACTGGAAAGAAGATATATCCATAGCCAACCGATATGGCGAGATCTTCACCTTTCAGGTGTTTGATTATAAACTGGGCTATTCTAGATACCCCATCTTCATTTACAAACTATACAAAACAAGACAGGATGTATTCGACTGCTTAATAACTGCATTTAAAACAACAGGCGGCGTGCCGAGGGAAATACTCTTCGACAACATGTCATCTGTCGTAGATCGTGACGGTAACAGGAAGAACATAAGCTCAAAAGTCCGGGCTTTCGCTCATGACTTCAACTTTAAAATAAAGTTGTGCAAGCCAAGACATCCTTTTACCAAAGGCAAGGTAGAAGCTATGAACAAGTTTCTTGCATGGCTAATGCCTTACCAGGGTGAGTTTGAGACCGAGGACGAACTTATTGAGATCCTTAATGGGCTAAATCAAAAGGTATGCAATCGTCCCTGTGATGAAACAGGTATTCCGCCATTACTTCTTTTTCAAAAAGAAAAGGAATACCTGCAACCATTACCAAGTGTTGATGTCATAGAATCATACCTTACCCACGATCGCCAAACCACGGTTAGAAAAGATTCAATGATCACTTACAATAAGTGCAAGTATTCCGTACCTGCAGAATACATTGGAAAACCGGTAAGACTACGGGTGTTCGAATGTAAACTGTATATCTATTATAGCACGGAAATCATTGCAACACACGCAATTAGTAATAAAAGATTAAACTATAACGAACTTCATTATAAGCAGCTTCTTGGGTCATATATGAAAGATCCTGAAGCAATCGATGTTTTGGCAGAAAGAAATCTGCAGCAGTTGGATAACCTCCTGTAAGAAGGAGTATCATGGCTACGCCACAAAAGCTTATAAACGGGCTCACAGAGCTCGGCATCGAAAAGATGCAGGAATATATAGACCGCTATTCCGATGCGGTAAACAAGGGAGATAAGTCCTTCAGCGTTGCTCTGGAGGAACTCATCGAGATCGAAAAGAAGCACCGCCAGGTTCGACGAGATGCAATAAACCTGCATATCGCCAACTATCCTTTCATAAAGACTCTGGACGACTTCGATTTTGACTTCCAGCCCAATCTGAACAAGAAAGAACTTCTTGAACTGAACTCGCTTGCTTTCGTTGAAAACAAAGAGAATGTAGTGTTTTTCGGTTCAAGCGGAGTCGGAAAGACGCATCTGGCAACAGCGATCGGCATAAGCTGTACCAAAGCCAGGTATCAAACGTACTTTATAACCTTTGAGAACCTTGTTACGCAGCTTAAAAAGGCACACCAGGAAAACAGGCTTGAATCAAGGCTTAAGTTCTTTGCCAAGTACAAGGTGCTCATAATCGATGAAATAGGCTATATGCCCATCGATCAGGACACTGCGAACATCTTCTTTCAGCTTATAGCAAAGCGATACGAGAAGAACAGTACAATCATAACAACGAACATGCCCTTCTCGAAATGGGGCGAGTTCTTTGGCTCAGCAACGCTTGCCAATGCGTTACTTGATCGTTTATTACATCATTCAACGATAATCTCCATAAAGGGACCGTCATACCGAACAAAGGCTATTCGGACCCTTTTGGAGAATGATCCCGCTGAGGAATGATCCGGGAAACTGTACATTTATATTTTCCCTTTTTTGTACATTTTTATATTGACATTTACACAAATTTGGGGGATGATCATGAAAAGTTAACGGTGAGTCAAAATGAAACGTCCCCATTGACTCATTATAGCAGATTTTTCAAGTTGTGCTTGAATTATTTTCTAAGGCTCAAGTACAGCCTGAATAAAGATGTATACTTTCAACTTGTGTTTTATGGCGGATAAAAGATCTGCGTTATAGAATGTCGGTGTAAGAAAGACAGCGGACACACGAAAGGAAGGTAGAAAAATGTACGATCCCAAGATTGATATTCCGAGAGCAAAAGAACAGATTGAAAAAAGAGAAAAACACCTTGAAGCAGTCCTGGGCTGCATCGTGGGAGGAGCCGTGGGCGATGCCCTGGGTTACCCTGTGGAGTTCATGAGCGAAAAGGCAATAAAAGAGAAGTACGGTCCGAAGGGCATTACCGAATACGAGCTTGACCGTAAAACAGGCAAGGCACTTATTTCCGACGATACCCAGATGTCCATGTTTACAGCTGTGGGAGTTATGGTAGGGGATACAAGATCAAGCATGAGAGGTGTCGGATCAAGTCCCTGCATCAACGCCGGACAGGCATATATGGACTGGCTGAAAACACAAAAAAGTACTTATGAGGAAATGAAAGATCATCCCAGAGGCTACGGTAACGGATGCATATCCTGGCTTTGCGATGTGCCTGAACTGTATTCGAGAAGAGCACCCGGAAACACATGCCTGAGTCAGCTCAATGCATATGCCCACGGCGCGCATTACAGCTCAGATTTCATAGCGGAGCATGTGAACGACAGCAAGGGATGTGGCGGTATTATGAGAGTGGCACCCTTTGCCGTTTATTACGAGCAGGATCGTGAAATGATCGCTATGGAAGGTGCGCAGATCGCGGCGGTTACTCACGGACATCCCCTGGGATATATGCCGGCGGCGGTGCTCACACATATCATCAATACCATGATTTATCATCGCGAGAACAAAAGCCTTAAAGATATCGTAACTGAAGCGATGGAGGTGTGCAGCAAGCTGTTCAGAGGTACAAGACACCTGGAGGAACTGGTTGAACTCGTAAATGCAGCAGTGGTACTGGCTGAAAATGATAAGCCCGACAGCGCAAACATAAAACTGCTTGGAGAAGGCTGGGTAGCGGAAGAAACACTTGCCATCGCCATATACTGTGCACTCAGATATCAGGATGACTTTACGGCAGGCATCGTGGCAGCAGTGAACCATAACGGAGACAGCGATTCCACCGGAGCAGTAACGGGAAACATCCTGGGAGCATGGCTTGGAGAAAGCGGGATCGATGATCATTGGGTTGAAAACCTGGAACTTAAGGACGTGATTATCGAACTGGGCGTTGACCTGTGCCATGGTTGCATAATGGAAGAGGGAAGCTGCTACGAGGACCCAGACTGGATCAGAAAATACATACGCATGAGGTGGAGACCTGAAGATGATGAGGACACAAAGTTAAGTGGATTCCCTGACCTTCACAGGATGAACAAAGCACTGCGCGAAGAAAATACAGAGCGAAGAATACTAAACAGTTATGAAGAATGGATCGAAGTCGCTGACGAGAGCGATAAGGAATTGATCCGCAAGATCGAAGAGGCTCATTCAAATGCTTTCGAGGGTATCAGCGAAGGAATGAGCGAAGAAGAAGCGGAGAAACTCGAAAGGAAACTTTCAAAGAAATATGAGGCACGTGGCATATACGTTTTGCCGCAGACGTTTTGATAAAACACTTTCCCTTGCCCTACTAATAGGACAACAATAATGAAACGACCCTTTTGGCTGTTCGGAAAGGAGATCGCATATGGCAAAAAAGTACAAAGAAGCGGATAAACAAAGAGCGATGACATACTCGGAATTCAGAAGCCTGTTCGGGCATGAAGAGGTCGACGAGTTCAGGAAAGCATTAGCAGAACTTACGCCGGATGAAGCACATGCCATGATAGATGAAGATGTTCAGCCTCCACACGTCAAAGCTTGTATGTGGGGCACATACAGACTGGCGGTAAAAGAATTCAAGCCGGGATTGAAATTATGGTATTAAGTTTATGGCTTGCTTTATGGTGAAATCCCGGCACGGATTGTAAAATGGAGTCAATG
>JAEEVO010000134.1 GCA_016290905.1 Lachnospiraceae bacterium
ACGGGTACCAAGGGTCATAGCCTCTGTCTGGTCATGGGTAACGTAGATGATGGTTGTTTCAAGTCTCTGATGAAGCTTTGAAATCTCGATACGCATCTGTACACGAAGCTTTGCATCAAGGTTTGAAAGAGGCTCGTCCATAAGGAATACCTTAGGGTTACGAACGATAGCACGGCCCATGGCAACACGCTGACGCTGTCCACCGGAAAGAGCCTTCGGCTTACGGTCTAATAAGTGCTCAATATCAAGAATCTTTGCTGCTTCATGAACTAATTTATCAATCTCAGCCTTGGGAGTCTTACGAAGCTTAAGACCAAATGCCATATTGTCATAAACTGACATATGAGGATACAGAGCGTAGTTCTGGAATACCATCGCGATATCTCTGTCCTTGGGTTCTACATCGTTCATAAGCTTGTCGCCGATCCACAGCTCGCCCTGAGAAATCTCCTCAAGACCTGCGATCATACGAAGTGTGGTAGACTTTCCGCATCCTGAAGGACCTACGAAGATGATGAACTCTTTGTCCTCGATCTCGAGGTTGAAGTCCTTAACTGCTACGAATCCGTTAGGATAAACCTTCTGGATGTTTTTAAGTGATAAACTTGCCATTTTTAATCCTCCTGAAGAATTACTGTTCATTGAAAATCATATTTAAAGCGTAAGAACGCTTACCTGCCTATTATACACTCAAATCAGATTAAATTCCATATGTGTTTTTAACAAAACTTAGGTCTTATTTTTGGTAAAAATGCCCAAAAATAAGACCTATCATGCATTTTACGTCAATACACAGCCGATTTCTCCTTGCCGGTATGCGTTTTAAGATCCGGCGAAAATAAATCTTATCAAATATCCCGGTGATCCTATCCCGTTCAATTTACTATATATATGACAGTCGTTTCGGACGCTACGACTCCCGAACCGCCGTCAGGCAAAAGGATCTGGCTGTACAAAGGTACCTGAGAGCTTTCGCTTAAAAGTGCCGCGGAAGCTGTATCCACAGCCGTTCCGACCACCGTACAGGCTCCGGAGTAAACCACAATGATCTTTCCTTCCCCGGGCTGGAGCCTTTTTCCTCTTTCGAGCGTAACTTTTGAGGATGCATTTTCCGTCTTTCCTCCCTTGTCGAGCTTTGAAAGCCGATATTCAAGATAGCTTAAGGACACCACGGGATCGTTCTGCGATCCTGCTCCTTTCGTGGTTGCCGCTCCCGCATCAAGACCGGTGCCGCACAAAAGCCCTGCCACTGCCGCAAATATCAACGCTATCAAAATCCTTTTCTGCATATACGCCTCCGTTTCCGGTAAAAAGTCATTCCATTTAAGCCTTCCACTCTTAACATAACAATTATAGCATCCGCCCCCGATATATTCAATACGTTTTTTTAATTAACAATTCTTACTATTTTTAATTTCAGATAAGTAAAATAACCAAAAAAACACGAAAATAATTTACATTTCAGAACAGATTTGCTATATTATCCTTAAAAATATGTGACAGGACGGAGACTTCCATGGATAACAACGAAAAAAACTTAGATTCCTTTTATGTGGATTACTACAGGGACATTGCAGACAATATAAAAAAATATCGGAAGCTCCATTCCCTGACTCAGGCGGAGCTTGCCGAAAAAATGAATATGGATTCACAATATTATGCCCAATTGGAACGTTTTGACAACCCGATAAGGCATTTTACCCTTGATAAGATATTAACCGCATGTGCCATTTTCAACTGTACTCCGAATGACATCATAGGCAATCTTCCTATAGAGCAGACCGCACTTCATAAACAAATGCACGACCAGATCATTGAAAAGCTTGATCTGTTGAGTGAAAAGCAGCTGTACGTTCTCCTGCAGTATGTCGAAAGGATTGTTCCGCTTATCTGAAACGTTATTAGCGTCTTCCCTCAGTGAAATTTGAAAATGCGCTGAGAAGCGCTTTAGCACTGGCTTTAATGACGTCGGTATCCGTTCCGGCGCCCCAATACATATTTCCGTCCTCGCTTTCAAGACCGATATAGGATGCAGCAACACTCTGGGAGCCGTGTCCCTGCATACTGTGCTGTGTGAATTCCTGCAATATGTATTTTTTCCCGGTATATGCCTTTAACGCATTGCTTATGGCAGAAAGCGAACCGTTGCCTTCCGCTTCCATCGCGGTTTCCTCTCCTTCCTTTATAAAGGAAATATATATCTTTACATTCTCTCCGTCACGCATGAACTCATAATCGGTAATGCCGATCCGCCCTTTAAGGTTAAGATACCTCTCTGTAAACATATCCAGTATCTCCTGCGGAGAAAGTTCCCTGTGCTCCCTGTCCGAAACCGATTTGCATATCCTGCTGAAGCTTCCTCTCATCTTTGAAGGAAGCACATATCCAAAGTACTTTTCCAGTATAAATCCTATACCGCCCTTGCCCGACTGGGAATTGAACCTTATTATATCCTCATCGTAGGTACGTCCGATATCCGAAGGATCTATCGGGATATAGGGCACATTCCATATTTTAAGATGATTCTTCTCCCTGTAATTCAGACCCTTTGCGATAGCATCCTGATGGCTCCCGGAAAATGCCGCGAAAACAAGCGCTCCGGCATAGGGAAGTCTCTCGTAAACATGCATGCCTGTGCATTTTTCATATTCCTCGATAAGATATCCCATATTGGAAAAATCAAGCCCCGGATCAATCCCGTGAGTATACATATTTAAAGCAATCGTAATGATATCCGCGTTACCCGTTCTCTCACCGTTCCCGAACAAAGTGCCTTCAACCCTTTCGGCCCCCGCAAGCAGCGCAAGCTCCGTATCGGCAACGCCCGTACCCCTGTCATTATGCGTATGTACTGAAAGCGTGACATTTTCCCTGTACTTAAGATTCTTGCTGATATATTCCACCTGTGAAGCAAAAACATGGGGAAGACTCATCTCCACGGTTGCAGGAAGATTTATTATAACATTATTATTGGCAGAAGGCTCCAGCACATCAAGCACAGCGTTACAGACATCCAGTGCAAACTCAGGCTCCGTACCGGTAAATGATTCCGGTGAATACTCAAACCTGAAATTCCCGCTGTATTCCTTTGAATACTGTTTTATGAGCTTTGCTCCGTCAACGGCGATCTGCAAAATCTCTTCCTTTGATTTTTCAAAAACCTGTTCCCTCTGAACCAGGCTTGTTGAATTATAAAAATGTATAATGACGTTTCTTGCACCCTTACATGCTTCAAAAGTCTTTCTAATGATATTGCTCCTGCACGGAGTCAGAACCTGGATCGTCACATCCTCCGGGATCATATCTCTTTTGATCAGCATCCTTAAGAATTCATACTCCGTATCGTTTGCCGCAGGAAATCCCACTTCGATCTCCTTAAAGCCGACCTTAAGAAGAACCTCAAAGAATTCAAGCTTCTCGCCAAGACTCATCGGGATCACGAGGCTCTGGTTACCGTCCCTCATATCCACGCTGCACCAGACGGGTGCCTTCTCTATATGATCCTTTTCGGTCCATTCATTATATTTCTTTTCAACAGGGAAATACCCTTTACTGTACTTACTAGCGTCCATTATTACCTTCACCTGTATGACTGTTTGTTTAGTGTATTCTTAAACTATCACAATTATCAAGTAAATGCAATTATTTTCATAAAAACTTTTGTCTTTTCCGTTCCTTAAACAAAATTTTTCGTTACTTATTGTTTTTCTCTGACTTTTATGATAGAATATGTTCATAAAATAATTTTAGAAAGAAGGTATGGTTTTATGGATATCAAAGCAAAAATTGATGAACTTGTTGGAAAGATCAAATCCGATCCCTCTCTTATGGCTAACTTCAAGGACGAGCCCGTTAAGACAGTTGAAGGCTTAGTTGGCGTTGATCTCCCCGATGATCAGATCAATCCCCTTGTTGACGGCATCAAGGCTAAGATAGCAGGCAGCGCTATCGCTGATAAGCTCGGCGGACTGTTCGGCTGATACCGGATTACAAAATTTAATATCCCTTTTTAAAACCTCCCGGAACCTTTTCTCCATTCTATTTATAATCCAACACCGGGAGGTTTTTTATGTCTTTAAGTTTTTCTAAAAAAATATCCATATATCATTATGAGCGAAGCAAAGAATTATGCTTCGTTTTTTTCGTTTATTTTTGAAAATAAAAAAATCCTGATATAAATCAGGATTTAGTGCCCAGAACCGGAATCGAACCAGTGACACAGGGATTTTCAGTCCCTTGCTCTACCAACTGAGCTATCTGGGCGAATAGAAAATATTGAAAATGCAAAGATGTGCATTTTCATGAGAACGTCGAAAGCTTGC
>JAEEVO010000135.1 GCA_016290905.1 Lachnospiraceae bacterium
ATGGCAAGGCCATAAAAATCTTTTTCGACAATTACAATAAAGAGTTACAAAAATTGCTGATCACTCCATTTGATATCAACTTGGGATATTCGGTGTGATGGTAAGTTATATACAGAATTAATATAACGAGGGGGAAGCATGAAATACTACAGAGTACACATGAAAGACTGTGCTTACATTACTAAACAGCCCAGGGGCATCTTTACGGCTGTAGGAAGGCTCGTAAGCAGTAAGACGTTGACTGAAGAAGAAGAAAAGGAATACTGGCGTAACAGAGCATAATTTGAAAGAGTATTGCCTGTTCCTCCTTTTTATGAGAAGAATAATCCTGACGGTGCTATCACATGGTTCAAGGACAATGAGGAAGCAAAGGACATCTGGGATCAGATGACGTTCTACCGTGAGATGTGTAATAAGTATGGCGTAAAGCTCTATATTTCCGAATGCGATGAGATTCCGGGTGAGATCGTATATGAGGATGCGTTCCAGATAGCCGTTAAGAACCAGCCGGAAGATGCTGCAATATCGACTAAGGAACTTCATTATCAGAAAGTATGATCACCTGATTATATTGCTGTTCTCCGCAAGGTTATTGATAAGATTGAGGAGTAAAGAAGTGAGAGTGGTAAGTATTACGAAGAGTTTGAGATAGACTTGTAAATCAAGAATTAAACAGAGTAAGCCCCGGAATGATTTTCCGGGACTTTTTAAGTGCTGAATCATAGGGGAAGATCATCGGTTTATCATCATGTCATAGAATCCGGGGATCGCAGATGTTGCCAGGATCTGCCCGGCTGTCAACAAATCGATGATCGCATGGCCGATCATAATGGGCATCGGGTTTCTGTTTTTCCTGTATATGATGCAAAGAACTATCGTAAGAGGAATGAATGACAGGAAACGGTAGACCATATACCTTGCATCCGGCAGTGTCGGAATAAAGCAGTGCTGAAGTGCAAAGAAGAAAGACGGAAAGATCACTGATAAGTATCTGTTTTTGATCGTGTTTACTCCGCAGCCGAGATAGATGCTGTCCTCTGCAAGCGCCGTACTGACGGGAAGAACAATGAGATTGATCACTGCAAGAGGAATCGGTACCGGTGCTATCATCATCGGTGG
The DNA here is from genome assembly GCA_016290905.1 of Lachnospiraceae bacterium. Classification (GTDB taxonomy): domain Bacteria; phylum Bacillota; class Clostridia; order Lachnospirales; family Lachnospiraceae; genus RUG11977. The sequence goes on from JAEEVO010000135.1 coordinate 1,120, forward strand.
CGCATAAAGTATTATTTCATAGCAGAGAAAACCTGCCAGATACATTCCTCCCATACCGAGAAAGAGTATGAGTACGCTCATGCCGACGGCCTGTTTGGGAGCTGTTTTGCCCTTCTCATAGTTGATCAGTTTTTTTAATCCGCCGTCATTTTTAGTTATGAAGATCAAGGCTGTGACGGTGATGATATTTACCGCACTTGCTGTGACTGACCATGTGTTGCTGATATCAGACAAGCTCCTGCCGGCGATCATCGATATAACGATAAACACGGCAATAAATATGATGCTTCTGAGCGGCATGAGAACAGGGAGGAAATTCTTGCTCATACTATATCTCCCATGAGCATATTGACCGTGTCCTCGATAAATGCACTGCGGCCTTTTCTGGTATTAAGATCATATCCGGTTATCTTTTTGGACTCTTCTGCCGCGAGGAAAGCAGCCTGCATCGATGACGCAAGGCTGAAGGCTATCAGGCGTTTGTTCTTGTCGGGGATGTTGCCCCTTAAAGCCATCTGAAAACCTTTCTGTGTAAGAGCTGAATTGGAGTCGGCCCTGTAAGATCTGAAGTCCGAGAGGATAGACATCTTAACAATTGCACGGTTTGCGAAAAGGAATTCAAACGTCTGCTTCGCGTAACCGGTCAGACGCTCACGGTCGGAAAGCCCATCATCTTCTGCCTTCATGAGACCCGGCTTCATGCCGCTCAGCAGGTCATTGATGATCTTATTGGAGCATTCCGCAAGCAGATTGTCTTTGCTGCCGAAATGGTAATTGATAAGGCCGAGAGCCACGCCGCTCCTTTGGGCTATTGCTCTGGCTGTAATACTTTCCGGTTTGCCGTCTGATTCTTTTATAAGTGCAATTGTCTGATCTATAAGAAGTTCTTTTATGTCGCTCATACCAGTCTCCTTGAACACTGTTCAAAATGTCAACGGGACTCATATAATACCGGAGTTTTATAAATCAATATGAGTCGATCCATCCGTTATTCTTCCTTGAACTTTTGCGGCTCATATTCCGTAAAAGTGACTGCATCATTGCTATCAAAAGACGGTTTGGCTTTCGCTTTCTTAAGATAAGCATCAAAGAACTCAAGATGAATACCGCATACGGTTTTATGGGCAATGTCGGGATCTAATTTTCCAACCTGGGATTTGAGCGGGATGACATGCTTCAAATCCGAGAAGCCCAGATGCTGCATGTCACGCAATACGGCTTGGTATGCAACGTTCCTGTTCTTAACAAATGCAACAGTGACAGCTGTTTTGTTTGATTCAGAGGTCATCTGAAGAAAAGGTGTCGTGATCACTTTTCCGTCATGAATTCCGAACAATCCGCCGTCTATATTGATGCCGCAGGTAAAGGTCTCAGGTTCGTCTTCGCAAAGTTCAAATGCTGTTGCGCCTCCCATGGAATGACCTGTAACGCCGATCCCGTTTTCAAAGTCGATGATGCCGGAATATTTATCCTTAAGGACCTTTATCGCTGCTTTCGTATCAAGTTTCCATTCCGGCAGTCTCTCAATAATGAATCTGTTGTATTTCTTTTGGACCGCATCAAACATTGCCCAAAGCTCTTCGTTTGTACCTTTGGCTTTTTGGAGTTTCAGCAGGGCAATAACGGAAGGGAGCATGGGCGAATACGCTTTTGATGCGATACCTTTTGCCATTTTTAATGTTGTTCCGTCATCAAACTCGGTTATCATGCCTTCATAAGGATGCCCTACGGATGCGACAACATAGCCGTGAGAAGCAAGCTCGATCAAAAGATATGTATTGGCTTCCAAAAACGAGCCGTAACCGTAATTGAACAGGATAAGGGGAAAACGTTCACCCTCAATAAAAGGTGCATTCTCATAGCACTCGGAACGGTTCGTTCCGTTGCTTTCCACCTTCTCGTATTTAATTGGAACATAGAAGTTCTTTCTGATGGCATCGATAGTCGCCTTGCTCATGTAACGCGCCTTGGTAAGGCCTTTCACTGACTCCTTTGCGGCCGGATAGTAGACTTTCACCGGTATGGATCTCATGGTTCCAAGGGTGTTATACATTGTCTCCTCGCGGTCGTTATGCACTGTATAAGTAAAGACGCCCACTGCATATTCACCGGTGGGGAGCGGTTTGTTTATCACTTTTTTACTCATTGACCGTTCCTCCGAAAAGCAGGATTATCGATTTGGCAAGTGTTCTGAAAGCGGCTTTGGGTTCAAACTTTACTCCGAGACTTCCGGTCGCGTAATTAGCCTGAAGTATGCAGCACTTCTCAATGCCGGAAAACGCCGCAGAGATGAAGACAACGATCTCTTCCGGCGTGCCCTTCATTTGGTATCCCTGCTTCAGGGCAGCTTCCACCATTTTGGGGAAGATATAGATCCCTATTTTCTCAGTGATGCCCTGTCCTGAAGCACCTTCCATGATCTTCGCCATCCTCTCGGGACTGTTCACTGCAAGAGAGCCGAAATCAAAGTTGATCTTCTGGATATCCATCAGGTGTTTTTCCATTACCTCGCCTATGATGTCGCAGGTCCGGTATGTGATCTCCTCGAAAGACAGATCCTTCTCATTGGAGAGCTTTTCGATGCGCTCATAATAGTCGTATTCTTTTCTGATTTTTTTGAGCATGTCGGCAAGAATGTCATCGAGGCCGTCGTAATAACGGTAGATCGCTCCCATGGACATTCCCGTCTCGGCAATGACATCTGAGATCGTTACCATTTCCACAGGCTTTTTAAGGCAGACCTGATAGGCTGCTTCTACAATCATCTCTTTCTTTTTCTCTAAGTATTCCTGAGTTACTTTGGGCATGTTCTTTGCACCTTTCCCTTTTCCATCTGCAAAAATGAAACAAGTTTCAATAAATGAAATCGGTTTCATTTTGCACCTGCACCGGCTGTTTGTCAATACCTGAAAGACATGGTACGTTATTGCCAAAGTGCCGGTGGCCGCAAATGATTTTCAATAGCTGATATGGAGACTATAAGCACGCGCATCCCGGCAGATCCGGAAAAGCTTTGAAATAAGGCTCTTTTGGCATTCATTTACCCTATTTCCCAAACAAACTGTGCTGGCAGGCGATATTTTGGGCAATTTTGCCATAGAGTTTGAAGGATATGGTCTGTTTGCATTCGTAGTATTCTACGTACGGCGCATAAACTGCGTTTCTAAGAATCAATAACAGCAAAGAGGTAAGATAATGGAT
>JAEEVO010000042.1 GCA_016290905.1 Lachnospiraceae bacterium
CGTTTCCTCGGTAACAAAACGATGCTCCGCATCTCATTTCAGTCGGGGCTTGAACCCCGCCTGAAACGAAGATCTCCCCCCACCTTCGCTACGCTAAGAGGTGGGGGATATCTTCTGTTTTGTTATAATAACATCTTTTATTGCTTATTTCAATAAAGAATCGCCTTTTGCTCAGTTTTTTACAGTGCAACTCTTACTTGCGATCTGACCGGTTGTTTCAATCCTTCCACTCCCCCCCATGCCTGATCCTGTAAACTTCAAAAATTCTGTAAAAGGACTTACCAAAAAACCAACTTTGTGGTATTATTTCATTATTGAAGGTAATAACATTTTACACGAAGGAGGTATACCATTTTGAAAAGAGAAAGAATTTTATCTATCATCCGTGGTTTATTGTTAACGTTTCTGCTTGCAGGAGTGTTTATCTCCTTTCTACCCGGAGAGAGTATGCAGGCTAAAACCAGAAAGGCACCTGTATCCAAACCGTCAGCAGGATACAGTTTTGTAGTTTTCAAGGGTACATTCAAGACCGATGAAAGACAGAAAGCACTGGACAGGATAAACGAGATAAGGCTTGAAGCCTGCAAGGAAGGTGTGATAAACCCTTCCACCGGCGCGAAGCTCACAGAGAAAGACTATGTGCCGATCAAATGGGCATCCGATCTTGAGATGATCGCTCAGACCAGAGCGGCAGAAGCCGACATTTACTGGGAACATACCCGACCTAACGGAAAGAGTTGTTTTTCGGTAAGTTACAACGGAACACAAAGCTGGGGTGAAGTACTTGCCTGGAACTATAACGGAAATATGGTTGACGGCGTAAATCAGTGGTATGGCGAAAAATCAGACTGGGTAAATCAAAACAGAAATGCCGTAACAGGACATTATACCAGTATGATAGATCCGAATAACCTCTATGTAGGTCTGGGTGCATTCATAATCGATGGCGAAAAATATATCTGTATTTCAGGAGAGTTTTCTTCCCACAGCGGACTTAAGGAGGACTTTGTGGGAGTTTCCGGCAAATACGGCCAGGTTATCGAGGTACCTACCGACATGCTTACGATTTCCCTCGAAGGCGCATCGGTCAAGAAAGGAAAATCCAAGAAACTTTCTGTAAAGATCGGATATGCCAATTTAGATTCATGGCTCAGCGGTGACACCATAGCATGTACCGCATACGGAAAACTTAAATGGAGTTCTTCCGACAATGATATCGCTACCGTTTCAAGTAAGGGCAAAGTAAAAGGAATTGGCAGCGGCACTGCTACCATTACCGCAAAGACAGCTTATGGAATTAAAACTACTTGCAAGATAAAAGTTAAATGAACGCTCGCATAAGTGAAGTTCACACATAAAAACCGGCCGATCGGCCGGTTTTTCAATTTATTTGACACTGTGTCTTTAGAACATAACATGCATTCCGTCCTTAAAGAATTCCTCTTCTTCCTTAAGAAACCACTTCTTTGATCCTGTGCTGTCGTCAAATGTGACATCCACGAACAGGGTCTTACCGTCTATCACGAGAGCATTCCACATGTGAAGACCCATTGCCCCGACCTCTCCGCCGATACCGCTGACGCAGTAGCATTCGAGCCCGGCTCTGTTGCAGAGTGCCTGATAAAGCATTGCATAACCCTGACAAACACCTTTTCCGTTATCAAGAAGTCCCATAAGCGAGTAGCTTGCCTGTTCAAAGCTGTAGTCGTAGGTATAGTTCTTAACCATATAATCATGGATGACTGTAGCCTTCTCTAAATCACTCATTGACGACTTGACGGTTTCCTTCAGTATCTTATCGATCTTATTACTGTAGTCGATCGCTTTTTGGCCTGCATTCTTTTTAGCTGTTTTGTCAAGACACGCACGCTCAATCCGATACTCAAAAGCATAATCGATCTCGAAATGAACATCCACCATATCCGTTTCTTTAACCGGATAAGATCCCACCGGACTGTATGTCAGATAGGTGTCTTTCAAATTGGCGTTCCATTCCCCGGAATAGTAACTGAAAATCCGGTAAAGATTTTCGGGACATTTGAAATTCATTTCCGGCATCAGCTTCTCGGTTGCATCCATATAGATTGAATAAAGATCATCGGGATCATTAATGCTCATCCCCTCTTTGTATTTCTTGTTATTCCTCTTGAAGCTTGTAGCGACCAGCCCCGCGCCCTTCGGAGTATCGTCTTCTATCTCTTCCCCGTAAAACAATCCGTCGGCAATCTTTAAATTTCCGGTAAATGTCTTAAGTATCGTAACATAAGGTGTGGGAAAATCCTCGGACTGTTCTTCGATCTCAAACCGCCCGCCGGTAATGGTTATGTCGGGAGTGTTCTGAATGTAAAACAATGTGCTTTCCTTCGAACGGACCTCTCCGCCGGTCATCGTAAATGAAAGCGGATCAGTCATATTTCCTACAAAGAACACCTGGCCGTCAACATCTCCCGAATAGAAGTATCCGCTTGTAATAACAGTCTTTCCACCCATCTGTTCAATACAGGTGTTTCCGGTGCCCTCAAAAATGCCGCCTTCTATCTGTACTATGTCATATTTGTTATAAATACCGAGACAGTAACCGACATTTGATGAGAAGTTTCCGCCTGTGATAAAAAGACCGGCCGGGTTCTTTTCATCATTTCCGTTGAGCATGACAACGGTAAGTGTCATACCGTTATAAACGTCATCAGTCTGGGTAAACCTTCCGCCATGAATGTTTACCTGTCCGCTCATTATCTTTATGCACTGAGCATAGCCATGGAAATATCCTCCGTATATGTTTAAAGTACCGCTTCCCTCCATATACACGGCATAGCAAAGCCCAAAGAACTCTCCCCCGTAGATGGTGAGATCTCCTTTAGCACATCCTACGGCGTCCTGGTTTTGTTGGTTTTCAATTTTACCATTACCCTTTGAATCGGTAATTACAAGACTTCCTCCGGTAACCTTAATAAGCGAATCATCCAGGTTTTTTCCGCTTATCGTATGCCCGTTTAAGTCAAGCCTGTATTTTCCCTTGGAGATGCTTATATTGGTAACGCCGGAAATGTCCCCGGTAAGCTTATAGTTTCCGCCTTTTTTATCGGTAAGCGCCTTCTGAAGCTCTTTAAGGCTTCCGACAGAGATCGTTTTACCGTTCTTTACCTTTATCTTACATTTTAGCTTATATGTAATCTTTTTTCCGGAGCCCGAAGCCGGAATACGAACGGTTGCCGTGATCGTGGCCTTGCCTGTTTTGACAGCCGTGATCTTTCCCGTTTTCTTTCCGACTTTAACCTTTGATTTTGATGAAGAGGCAAAAGTTACCTTTGCTCCCTCAGGAAGATTGTTTACCGCAAGTTCAACAGATTCGCCGGTATACAGAGTTGCCGAGGAAAAATTCAACGTACCCTTTGGCTGTTCCCAGCTGACGCAAAAATCCTGTTCTGCTCTTACCAAGCCGTTTTCCGTAGAAAAAACAGCAGTAACCGTCGCATTTCCCACACGAAGCGCTGTAACAGAGGCTTCGTACTCACCGGAAGCTCCCTGCTTTGCGCCGAGGTCTTTAACCGAAATAACAGTTTCGTCGCTGCTCTCCCACGAAACATTTCTTATGTCGTAACCTTTTGCAAAGGCTGTGATATTAAATTTATCCCCGACGTCAAGACGGTTCTTGGAAGTATTTATGCCTTTGCCCGCACGATCGATATTAATCCTGTAGCCGGTATAATTATAGGTTCCCAATGTGTCCGAATCCGTACTTATCGTAAACTCAACGTCAAAATACGAACCTACAATATCGTCAATATCACCCTTGTAATTGCAGTAAATAACACTCGAAGCCTTATCAAGGCTCAGATAATCCGCCTCGGTAAGAAGCTTTGTGTCATAGGTGAGCTGTACGGTCCCGGCCTCCTCGGGGCCAAACTCTGAAACCACTTTAAGGCCGTCTCGGTCCGGAACCTTAAGATCAAGCTTTCCGTAACCTGTTTCATCGACATAGAGATACAGCCGGTAATCGGGCGGAGCATAATAAAAATCATGCAGGATTTCACTTATTTCGCTGCTCGTGAGAGCATATGCCTCGTGAGACTCCGCCAATCCAAATATTAGGAAAACAAAAAACAAAAGACAAATTATACGATAAGCTTTCTTCAACATAAATATTATATTCCCCTTTCTTTATTATTGAGGTGTCATTGCTACACCATATAAGAGACAAAATCGATATCCTTGGTCAGGTATTCTTCTGTTTTGTTAAGATAAGCCCTGACTGATGTCCAATCATCCTTCAGCTTCCTGAGATTTTCAGCTTTTATATACCATAAGGGCTTCAAATATCGATAAAGCATCAAGACCAGCTGCTTTTCAACATCCGAATACTCATAGTATTCACCAACGACTTTCAGCATCTCTCGGAGCAGTTCGATCTCATCTTCAAAATCATTTCCGTCCTTTATATTCAACCATCGGGAAATGCCCGCTCTTATCCGCAATTATCCTTGGAGCATAATATCCGAGATTGCGATATTCCGCTGCAGTTTGTCCCCACATCTCAACCTTTTCCGGAGAAGTAAAATCGTTAGCTGCAAATTTCAAAACATATCTTTCTTTGTCTGCCAGATCTACGCGGATCGCTTCCCGGAAATCATCTTCGTCGTCCCGACTCTCCAGAATAAGGATTTTATCCGGCGATACATCGAAAAACAATCCCCATATCTTTTCTATTTCTTTTTCCACTCCTAATCCCCCAGATCTACACCGGTACTACATTTAGTGATCCCGGTGACTGACACTGTAAACTCAAAGCTCTTCCTCAGTTTTCATTTCCTTATATTTCCTAAAAACCTTTAAAAACAGTATAACAAAAACCAAAAGGACAACACTCTCTATTGCCACAAAAATCAATTCTCTATCTATATAAATCAAATCAACATAGATGTCAGGATTTGTCATCTCTCCGTTAATCATCTTGGTATAATCCTGTAAGGCATTAGCATTAACGGTATTTAACAGATGCTCCTTTTCTTCTGCACTGAATGTCTCAACCTTACCTATCAGTGCAAACTTCTTTTCTCCATTAAACACTAATGCTTCAGACGGATTGTGATATAAAGTCACACCTTTCCAAAATTTAATATCCGCTGTAGGAATATGAACGCAAACATATTGATCAGCACCAATCCTCAGAAGATAATAATTTTCGCTAAAGTATTTTGTATAATGCGTGCTTTTAATGTCAAATATACTTATTACACAATCAAACGGAACCTTTACAGTTTTGTCTTCTTCCAAAGCCTGAGAATGGATATCTTCTACCTCATCACAAAAGTAATACCCCAAAATCTTAGATAGACTGGGTATGGTTAAAAAGGTGACAACGGAAAATACAAAAATGGCAATGATAGACATTTTTAATATTTGATCCTTCTTAGTCATAGCTGAAATCAATCATCACCTTTCGTTTTTCCAATCGGAAGTTACTCGTATCTACGAGCAACTTCCGATTGGAAGCTTTTATAATAACATTAAGTTTATAGTACCAGGCACACCGCTCTGGAGGCATTACCGTCCATAAGAAACACTTCTATCTTTTTTCCTAACTTTGACATATTTAGCTCCCAAATACTTCGACTTCAAAACTGAAACTCAGTTATACTACTATCAATGCAATTATAAATAATCGCCCCGTTATTGTCAATTTTTTCCCGCGTAATATCATCCGGTTTCTCCCCATTTATCTAAAGTTTCTAACATCCCCCAGTACCTGACGTTATAAATTTCATAAAAAGGAAGATAATATCATTAGACAAAGATACCCCGCACTAGTTTTTTCCACATCTAGTATTAGTCAAAATTATAGTACACAAAATAGGCTTGACTTTTTCATTTGTTTTTGCTATAATCTTTCAAAGTAGAAATGGAATTGTTTACGGATAGTTTTACAGTATAAAAATTTCCAATTTGGAAATTTTATCAGTAAGGGAGGCATTCTTATGGAAAATCAACCTAACACAACTCATCCCGGAGTGATTCTTCTTTCTGAACTTAATAGACGCGGAATGAAACAAAAAGAGCTGGCTATACGCACAGGCTTGTCAGAAAAATATATCTCCTCAATAATCAACGGTAATAAAGATTTATCATCTTCTTTTGCTCGTAAACTTGACATAGCTTTAGGTTCACCAGCAGGTACCTGGGCAAAAAAACAAACGGATTACGATGAATATACAGCATATGAAGCTGAAAAAAACGGAATCTCAGATGAGGAAAAGGAGATTTTTAAAAAACTAAAAGATGTCGTCGAATATTTTATTAATACTCGTATTATGAAAAACCACTGTGGAGAAAACGAGAAGATACTTCAGTTGCGAAAGGTTTTATGTGTACACAATCTAACAGTAATCCCTCAGATTACTTACAATGCATCCTATCGTGCCCAGATTTCTTCAAGTACAAATACCGATCCATATATTCTTTTCGCTTGGCAAAGAATGTGTGAATTGTTGGCAGATAGAGTCTCTGTCCATTCTCGTTTTGATACTCAAAAGCTTTCTGACAGTATTCCGTCAATTAAACATGAAATGTTTAATACAAACATGGGAAATATGATTGATAAACTTACCGATTTATTTGCGGAATGCGGCATAGCTTTCTGTGTTGTAAAACACTTTAGGGGTGCTCCTGTCCAAGGTTTTATCAAACAAACTGATTCCGGTAAGGTTATCTTGTGTATTACAAACCGTGGAAAAAAAGCAGACAGATTTTGGTTCAGTCTATTTCATGAAATCGGACATCTGATAAATGGGGACTTAAATATAAGATTTGTTGATTTTGAATCTGTCAAAACGGAAAATGAGGCAAAAGCTGATTGTTTTGCTCGCGACACACTTATTGACCCTACCCTCTATAAAGCACTTCTCAAATCTGGCAAATACTATTCCCGTGAAGATATCAAGGCTTTTTCTGCACGTATCGATGTACCTCACTGGATTGTCGTAGGACGACTTCATAATGATGACTGGTTAGATTGGAGTTATCTTCCTAACGAAGCTCCTTCATTTGATTTTACAAAGGAAGAATCTCCCACTAACTAACAAAAGTGATACTCTAACCTGCTAGACTCTTAAAGGAGGTGATGTCTATGATTGTAAGCTACAATTTAAAAAAGCTGCGGTGATTGTTGGCGCAATCATCACAGCAAAATCCGGATATCTATACCCGAACTATCGCATTAGATATTATAACAGATATTCGGATTGGTTGTCAATTACTTTTTTATGCTTTCATATAATTGGCAGCTTTTTTGTTGTCCTTATCGCTAACAAGCCAGGACAACAGCTTTATTTGTATGCCTCCGGATATCTATTCCCGAACTATCGCATGTTCATATAAATAGATACTCCGGAGACGTATTAAGCGATGAAGATACTCATTAACTTAATTGTTTTCAAAAGGAGGAAATTTATATGAAAACAAAGAAACGAAAAGCCGTCATAGATGACGGTATGTGCCCTGAACTTGTATGTGGGGCTGATTTTGATGGTTATCTTGGAATTCCCATCATAAAAAGACCAAAAGAAATTCTTATTCCCAATAGAATAGTTCCTTTTTCCAAGCTTGATAAGGCAGACTCTTTTGCTGACGCGATAGCAACATATGAGCATGATCCGGTTTTTTCTGACATCCTCATACACCCTGATGATTATATTGAAGTTTTAAAAAAACATATATTCATCAGCCCTGACTGCTCCTTATACCGCAATGCACCATACTCCGTCCAAATAACCAATGTTTATCGAAGCAGGGTCATAGGAAGCTATTATCAGCGCAAAGGCATATATGTTATACCTCAAATTCGTTGGGGAAACAGTCTGACATATACAACAGAAGTATTCCCTGAGAAGATTGCTTTCCTCGGAGTCGAAAAGCACAGCATCGTAGCAATAGGAACGTATGGATGTTCACAGACCAGTGAAGACAAGTATCATCTCAAAGCTGGATTAGAAGCTATGCTTGAAACTCTTGAACCGGTTATAGTACTTGTATATGGATCTATGTCAAAATCCATATTTAAAGATTACCTAAAAATAACAAAGTTTATTCACTACCCCGATTGGACAACAAAGGCTCACAGGGGGGGTGGTAACTGATGGGAAGCGGAAGCCACGGACCTTATGGTGGTGACGGTAACGCAGGAGGCTCACAGCCTTACGCACCGACATACCATGTAGTTCCACAGATGATGGAACAAGACAAAAAAGATACAAACATCTACAACGAAATTTCGGGATATTTTAGGAATCCATATGCAACAAGCATTCAAGACGCAATAGTAAATGACCAAATAAAAATGAACGGTCATAGTGCTCACGGGACTTATACCTACATATTGGACGAAAACAACAATATCATTTTTGCAAAAAGGTACAACCCCAACAATAGCCAAAGCAGGGCCCCTCATCCAACACTCGTCGGAGGCAAAGACCCCGTTGTGCAGTGTGCAGGCATGATACGTTTCGAAAAAGGACGTATAGCTTGGTACAACAATGATAACGGACATTTTCGTCCAAATGGGAAATCACTGGATAAAGTTGATGCGGCACTTGAAAAGCTTCGTCATAAACATCCTAATATTTTCAGCAAAAATTATTCCGGAGGTAAAAATCAATGAACTCTGAACTTAATAAAATTACTAACGAATTGTTCTCAAAAGACGCTATCGAAATCCTTGATAGCGAATCGTCCGATGAACTATACGATAGTCTTATAGAGAAAGCCCAATCGGCAATTATGCAGTATGGATGGGATGCTGTTTTTGAAAGTTGGAATCTCTATATGCACAACAATTGTCACAATGTTAAAGAGGCACTTAGTTTTGCAACGTGGTTTGAAGCTTATGGCGGCCAGACACATAAAATCTCCGACCCCTATGGTTTTCTCGCCTATCTCTATGATATTTTCGACCTTAATCCTGTCAAATATGATGCTCAGATTATGGATGATGTATCGTATGGTTTATTAGAAGCGGCAGGAATAAAGAAAGACCTATGGTCCGATGACGGCTACACCACAGAAACCGATCCGGAACTGGTTAAAGCGGTAGAAAAAATTAGAATGGAGCGGAACTGATGAATTATCAAAAACTAAGCAAAGAAATATCCTACGCTCTTCGCCATGCTCCATGGGAATATGAATTGGAAATAGATTCTGATGGTTTTGTTCCAATAGAACAATTAATCCGTTCTATCAACGAGAGCGGAAGCTATGAAAGACCAATAACCAAAGAAGATTTAAAAAACATCATCGAAACATCAGACAAACAAAGGCATGAGATTGTCAACGATAAAATAAGGGCATTATATGGGCATTCCTTAGCTACTCACATTTCCAAGGACAAGATTTCTCCGCCTAATATACTATATCATGGTACAACTCACAAAGTTTTTGAGACAATTCTTATTGAAGGACTAAAACCAATGGGCAGGCAGTATGTACATCTTTCATCAGATATCAATACTGCAGTTCAAGTAGGCAAACGGCGCGATCAACAGCCTATCATTTTAAAGATTAAAGCTATTGTTGCATACAAAAATGGCATATCCTTCTATAAAGGAAATGACAAAGTTATCCTTGCGGATTATGTTCCAAAAGAATATATCTCTCTATTATAAGAAAACCGGAACAAACCATCAGATCAACTGGTGGTTTGTTCCGGTTTTAAAGTTTATAGTGCCAGGCACACCGCTCTGATAATGCGTCCAACTCAGCTTAAAAGGAAAGTTCTGATGATCAACCGTCAATTGTCCAATCGACGATTGGACAATTCCGCTTTCCTGCATCATTCCTAATTGTCCAATTCCTGATTGGACAATCTGAGGCTCACGATCTCTGTATGTAAGATAGAATTTCTGCATCCCAGCAAGATTGCTTCTTGAAAAACCGCGGCCATATTCGTTTGTCAAATAATCCGACAGCGAATCTAGAAATTCTTGTGCCTGACACTATAAACTATACAATCCAAGGGCTTGAAACTATAAACTAAATTATGACTGTAAACCTTGTCCTGCCGCTTTCCAGTTCGCATAGATCTCGGGATATTTATTTAGCGAAACTTTAGTTCTATCCTTAAATGCTACTCCATTTACTGCTCCGTCAAAAGTTATGGCATTAAAAAACTTTACATCATCCTCATACATTTTTTTAACAAGATATCTGATAGTATGTCCGTCTGCAGAACACCTGGGAATCGTCATTAGTTCTTGTTCAAAACCAGTGATCGTACTATTATTCCAAAATAGTTTTACAATATTATCCGCCATAAATATCATACGATTTGATGAAATCGGAAATATCGAATATTCTCGCTGCTTGTTACCATTTAATAATCCACTTACTTCAACCGGATACGAATCTCCAATAATAAAATCTTCATTTCCTCGTTTCTCAGCTATGACAAAGTGCATATCTGCCAACCCAACAGTATCTCTTTTCATAAATATTTTTATAGGCTTATCTATATTAGGATTATCCCAAACTTCCCTTATGGATCGACATTTAACTATTGCACTAAGATTTCTTTTCCAAAAATCAGAAAAATCACCATTTTCCTGATATAACGAATATACTTCTTTCGAATCTTCTGTAAGTCCCTGTGAGAACGTATCGGCAGCACCTTTCGATCGTATCCCCATAAGCGCAAAAAACAGTTTTAATTTTTCATTTTCTTCAACAGATATTACTATTTCTGACTCTGTTGAAAACCTATTAATAATATTAGCTGCTTCGGATTCAAATTTCGCAAAATCATTTTCTATCTGGACAGGATTTTCAGGATGATTAATGGTATCACGATAAAGATTCCGAACCATAAACACTTCTTCCGGTCTCTTTTCAGAAATATCTAATTTGGCTTTTTCACAATAACATAACTTTTCTTCATTATTACAAAACCGCCTTAGAATAAACTGCGGAATGTAATGATGCCTAACAGGAATATTTGAATTCACTCAAAACCTCCATTCCTGAAATCTCAGTGTCAGAAACTGTAAACTATAAAAGAATACGTTTACCTATACTTGTTTGACTTAAGACATGACATAACCCGCAAATCCGCTTTCCGGTGAACAGGAAATTTATATGCCGTCCTTTCCGTCCCTTTGAACCATTGTCACATGTTTACTGCCACTGCTTCCAGATATCCGGCTTATATCCTACTGTAGACTGCTTGCCGTTTCTCACCACAGGGGTTTTGATAACTGACGGATTCTCCAGGATCTTTTCAAGCTTATCGTCTTCCGAAAGATATTTGATGAGAGTCACGGTATCCTTCTCTTTTCCGTCCCAGTCAACCATACCTTCTATTCCCCCGTTAACTGAAGCCACCGACACGAATTCACCTTTGCTCATTCCCTTTTCCTTCATGTCTATGAATTGATACTTTATACCGCGCTCTTTAAAGAAGCGCTCCGCTTTCTTTGTGTCATTGCACTTTTTTGTACCAAATATCTGTATATTCATATAAGAGTTGTTCTCCTTCTGAACATTTATGTCCTCATCTTTTAAATCATACCCTAAATCAAGCTTTTTCGAACCCGTTTTTACACCAGGTCAAGATTTTTTGAACAAAGATTCATTTTCAATATACCAAATGATCCGATAATTATCCAAAATCTTTTGAACCAATCCAAAACGTGACAAAAAGAACCGTCCCCATTGTCACATAATGGATTTAAAGAAATCCGTCTGGTCCTTATTTGCACGCTCTCCCTCGGCTAGACGCATATTGCAGTGGAATACATGCGCTATATCCTCATCCGCTTTGGTACCGTATATCTTATATTCTGCGCGGATGCCCTTGGACGTAAGGTATTCTGCCATGGGCCGGCACTCATCCTTTAAGAAATCATTCTCAGCAGAGAAAACAAAAGCAGGAGGATATGCGGAAGTGATATTTGTGAGAATCTCTGTCCTCGGATCGTCCAAAAAACTCATCGAACCGAAATAATCCAGCATCATCTCATTATTTTCTTCCTTCATCCTGTCCCTGAGCTTATACATGCCGCAGGCTAAGGATATGCCCTTTAACTTTACATCCCGGGGAATATTAAACCCGAATTCTTTAGCATAGCTCTCATTTGAACAGATGCATGCAAACTGGCTCACCAGCTGCGCACCCGCAGAATCGCCCACCATAAACACATTGGATTTATCAAGCCCGAATTCTAAAGCACGCCTCGATATCCAGTTAAATATTGCCAGAGTATCCTCTAGGGGGGCAGGGAATTTATTCTCTGGAGACAGGCGGTAATTAAAATTGATCACTGCGAACCCGTACTCCGCCAGATGCATGGTGTAGAACCTGTACAGCTCCTTATCCCCGTAAAAATATCCGCCTCCGTGGATGCTCACTATTACCGGAAGCAGCCCTTTCTTATCTGCCGGCCTGTAAAGATCCATAAGGTTCCATTTGCCGTAAGGACCGTAGGGTATGTCTTTAAACTTTTCTATACCCTCCGGCTCCGTAAGCCCCTCATCCCTTTTGGCGTCGCTCTCAGCCCAGGCTTTTCTCATGTTTATCACTCTGTCCGGGACATCCGCAGGACCTGAAAAACCTTTGTTCTCTATAAGCTTCTCGGTAAATCTGTACAGCTTCAGAGCCAGTTTCCTGTTCTTAGACTGCTTGGAGGATTTAACGGGCTTGCATTTGTAAAAATACCCGCCGGTAATATTACTTACCTCATCGCTTGTCGCAAGATATATAGCTGTCGCAGCGCCCTGCTCCGGAGTCTGGAAAACAGGTTTTAACATACCGGTAACCTTTTTACCGAACCCGGTATCCCTGTCTATACCGATATTTGTGGCAACAGCTCCCGGATGACAGCAGTTGACGGTAATTCCCTTGTCAGCCAAACGTCTTGAAAGTTCTCTGGTAAAAAGCACATTTGCCAGTTTGCTCTGTGAATATGCCTTTATCACGTTAAACCCTTTATGAAGATTGATATCATCAAAATGGATCTTGCCCGTCTTGTGTGCTCCCGATGCCACATTCACTATCCTCGCACCCTTATCCATCATATCGAGAAGTCCGGTTGTAAGCATAAAATGTCCGACATGGTTTACTCCGAACTGCCTTTCAAAACCGTCCTTTGTTTCCTGCCTGTCTAAAGATATAAAGCCTGCATTATTAACCAGGATATCTATCTTTTTATACTTCTCCTTCACCAGGTTCACAAAATCCCTGATAGAAGCCAGGTCACCGAGATCGCAGAGCATAAGATCCAGCTTGCGCTTTTTATTCTCCTCCAGTAATTGATCATATGCTTTTCTTCCGCGTTCCTCACTGCGGCAGAGCATGATCACAGTCATCCCCATATCGCTCAATGCTTTTACTGTTGCCATTCCCATTCCGGAATTGGCGCCGGTAACTATCGCTGTTTTCCCCATATTTATTCTATTCCTTTCAAAAACAAATGCAGGAAAGTACGGCAGGTCCCGCAAAATCCGCTTTCCGGTGAACAGGAAATTTATATGCCAGCCTTTCCGTGCCTTTGGATCAATGTTGATATGTGACAAAAAGAACCGTCCCCAATGTCACATATGTTATGGAACAACTACGGTAACCGTCTTACTGTAGTTACCGGTGTAGGTTTTGCCGCCCACTTTTTTATAAGCCTTTATCTTGACATAATACTTGCCCGGTTCAAGATTTTTGACGGTGCAGCTTCTTTTTGCGGTCCCGTTTTTGGCGAGCTTTTTAACTTTGTGGTATTTCTTTTCCCCGGACTTTCTCATGTAGATATAGAAGCCGTCCGCATAGTCAGCCTTTGCGGTCGTGATCTTGACACCGGTCTTACCGGACGTGAGCTTAGCCGAGCACTTGGGCTTTTTCGCAGTTATGGCACTGTCCGATATAGTAATGCTGTCAAGGAATACATCCCAGGTTCCGTCATCAGCGGTAACTACCAGCTTAAGCGACTGACTGCCTGAAGTCACAGGTACATTTTTTATGGTTTTGTCTGCGGGACTTGTCCCAGTGAAGGTAAATGTACCCTTGGTCTCATTCCCTATCACCAGATCTATCTTAGCCTTATTTTCCCCGTCCGAAGCACCGCGCAGGGTAAAGTCATGAAGCCCTTTGGTCAAGCTTACGGTAACTGCCGCCGTATCGTCATTCGCATAGAGTGCTGCGCCGATAAAAGGTGACCAAGTATTTCCTGCATAAGGTCCGCTCAAGGCCATGGATTCGCATTCGATTTTGGTGCTGCTGATGATGTTATTGTCACTACTGCCACCGTTACCGCTTTCATCCCCGTTTTTGCCGCCGTTGTTGCCATTGTCTCCGTTATTACCATCGTTGTTGTCGTTCTTGCCGCTTTCCCCGACCATCACTTTATTCAGGTACACCTCTGCCGAGCCGTTGCTCCGGTAACCCTCTATCGTAAGGCATGCCTCGTAGAGGTTGCCCATCTTCATCCCCAGTTTTTCCCATGCTTTAAAATGCTCCGTTACGGAGATGGTACCGCTCGTACGCTTAGTGGTGCGCACGCTCCAATACTGTTCGAATGTAGTATTTCCGTCTATGGAAGGCTGATCGACACGCGTGGTCTCATATATATCATATGTTCCGCCATCCACCTCGATAGTGCCCTTGGATGTAGCTCCGGGCGGACGCCAGCTGCCCCAGCTGTCTACGATATAATATTCCACCAGCGGATCCCTCGTCCATCCGTATACGCACATATATGAGTTTCCGTCCGGATGATAGTCCACGCCGTATTCCACGGTGATTTCACCGATCTGTTGATATTTTTTCGTACAGTCAAACTTAATCCCCTCACGGAACAGGGCATTTCCGATATCCTTCCAGGTACACTCGAACTTGCCGTCTCCGTTCACGGTCATGCTCGTATTACCGTAGTCCTTCCACAGCGAATACGTATAATCCCCGTCTCTGCCTTCCCTGCTTTCAGTAAGCACGATCGCTGCTTTAGCGGGTTCTGTCCCAAAACAAGGGAACCCGGAGCATAAAAGACATACAAGTAGTACCGCGACAATCCTTCTGCTTTTTCTCATAAAAGGCTTACCTCCTTTCCTGTGACCGGTTCCGGTTTTCAATCAGAACGCCGTTCCCCATCATACAACATTACATAATGCCAGATCCTTTTTTTAAAAATCGTAGAATCCATAAGCTTAAAGCCAAACCGCTCATACATGGTAACATTTTCCGATGCATTGGTCTCAAGACACAGTCGGTACCCGTTTGCATTGGCAAAACCTACCACAGCCTTCATCAGTTTTTTCCCGTATCCCATCCTCTGTAACGATTTCTTTGTGGCAAAAATGTAAATATACCAGGTTTTCTCGTCTACATACGGTTTTCTTTTTTTGAGTGCATATTTCTCATAGGTATCCTGTCTGTAAGTTGCCGCTTTCAGTAGTAAAGAGTAAGACGATCTGTCTGCGGCTTTTATATACTGCATCAGTCCGGTCCTCTTTGCCATCGGCGGTTCCACCAGGATAACGGATTCATAGTTTCCGTTTGAGATTCCCAGCATTTTTTTCATACGGCTCTTAAAATCGACCTTTAACATACGCTCAAGGGTATCTTTATCATATACCCCGTTAAACACGTACATGAACATAGGGTAATTCCGGTATGCGTCGATTGAAGTCTCTATATATCTGTCCAGATTTCCGTCTGACAGAAACCGATCCTCCGGAATACCGTTATTTACGCAAAAATCGTAGAGCTCCTTTATTTTTTCCCCGTCATTTTCAGTTTTCATTTCCCTAAACCTTCGTTAAATCCCTTTGTCTCCATACTGTTGCTTTAGGGAACTTTTCCTTCATCTCCGGTGTGAAAAGTTCCCTATTTTTTAAGTGTCACCCTTCTTTATACAAAGGTAAATCTGTCAAATGTAAATACCTCATTTTCGTCATCGGACATGAATTCAAAATACACGGCATGTTTTCCGATCACCCCGCATGTAACCGCTTCTGTCTTCTCTTTTTCGGAACCGTCAAATTCCGCTGTAGAGATTATCCTTCCCTTGTAGGAGTCAAGACGTACATTTATCCTGACTTTTCCGGCATCCTTAAGAACTATTGTCACTGTTTTCGCGGGATTAAGGCCAAATTGGAGATATCTGAAACCAACCGTAGTCCCTTTGGTTATATCAACGACGGGTGATGAAACATCCGGATCCTGCTCATAAACCGGCTGGACATATGCTCTTCTCGTTCCTCCGTATATATGGCATGCGTAACCGGCGGATATCCATTTGTAAGCATCAAGGCCGTTTACCTGAGGACCCTGGGATGTCATTTCAACCGGCTTTGAGGATACAGGCTCTCCGCTGAGATATTTTACGTCTCCGATATATAACTTTCCGTCTTTTCCCAATGCAACATCTATCGGCTCAAGCATAGCCTGACGCGAATACTCGTTTACACCGGTCTGGCGATGGTAAAATACGTACCATTTGCCGTTAATCTCCATTATGGAGCCATGATTGTTGCCCCACTTGTATGTCATGGTACCGTTGCCTTCGCTGTCCAGCAGGATCTCACCGCCGTTGAAGCTTATATCCCCGCCGTCATGAAAAGGACCTAACGGCGTATCACTGAAACGATACGAAAGGAAGCCGTTGCACTGCTCAAACACGCCGAGCTCGGGAACGGGGACTTCATAACGTTTCGAATATATGTAAACATATTTCCCAAGTACCTTTCTGGGACTGGAAGCTTCGAAAAAGCCGTCGATCAGGGATATGTGTCCGTCATCAACCGGATTCCATGGACATGTGGAATGTCCCATGGGATTTTCCACAAGCGTCCCTTCTTTTATCGTTGCCATATCGTCTTCCAGCTCGGCTATGTAGCATGGAGCTGCGCAGCCTCCCCAGTATGCATACGCTTTTCCGTCATCGTCAACAAGTACACCGGGGTCAAATCCAAGCTTAGTCTCAACAGGGTTTTCAAACGGTCCCCAGGGAGTTTTTGATGAAGCAACAACTATAAGGCTGCCGCATCTTTCAGCAGCGTAAAGATAATATGTATCTCCCTTTTTAACAACATCCGGAGCGTAAAGAACGGAATCATACTGTGTTTCATATGATATCCCGTGATATTTCCAATCCGTAAGATCATCCACGGGGGCTGACCAAACTACATAATTCCTTCCGCAATATTTATCTTTTTCTATATCATGAGAACCGTAGATATATACTCTCTTTTCACCTTCATGCTCAAAAACTCTGGGCTCCCCGTCAGGAATATGCTCCCAGAGAGGTAAATACGGATTGGCTCCTTTAATGAATTCTTTCATGCTTTTTCCTCGCTTTCATTTAATGATCTGTAATATGCCTCAAGCTTCGGTCTGGCAGCCACATAGAACGGTTCAAGCTTCTTATCAAAATGCCTGCCCATGTTTTCCATAATAATGGAATCGGCTTGTTCAAACGACATACTGTCCTTGTATACCCTTTTACTAACCAGCGCGTCGTAAACATCTGCAATTGCCATGATACGCGCTTCGATAGGAATATGTTCTCCTTTCAGTCCCTTGGGATAGCCCGACCCGTCCCATCTTTCATGATGATAATGGGCAACATTTTCCGCAATTATCCTAAAGGTGGCATCATCGGTATTCTTTAAGATCTCCCTTACTATTTTGGCACCCTCTTCGGCATGCTTCTTCATCTTTTCAAACTCCTCGGGTTCAAATCTCCCGGGTTTCCTTAAGATGACATCATCAACGGCGATCTTCCCGAGATCGTGCATGGGCGCAGCCTTTATAATGTTTTTACAGAAAGCATCCGACAAATTGAAAACATTGTCCTTCTTGATCTCATCAATAAGGATCCTTACACATTCACTAGTCCTTCTGATGTGCCCTCCGGTTGAATTGTCACGGCTTTCAACCATCATTGCCATACTCATGATCAGATTGTTGTGCATTTCAATTATATGGTTTGTTTTTCTGTTTACCTGTTCTTTTAAGGATGTATTAAACTTGTTTAAGAGCGAGATATACTTCTGATCCTTTGTATCATCGGTTATTACCAGCTGGTATCCTCTTTTTCTCTTTCCGTCAAAAAGATAATTCACGTCAACCAGATAGATCTTATCATTCTTTTCATAATGGAATTTATCATGAGTCTCATTTTTCCTGAACTCATCAATCCATTTGATGCAGTACTTATTGATCGTCTCGTTTTTCGTTGCCGTTTTATCGACGGTAAGACTTCCGAGTTCAGGAAATACAGTCCTGGCTGTAGTATTGCTGCCCAGATAATTAAGCTTAAAATCAAACGAAACAAAGCCGGTCGTGCCCTTTTCAATCATTGATTCCATAGCCGTATCGGTTATATCGTACAGACATATCCGATAGATTACGCAAAGATATATAATCTCATCTATTACAAATGCTGCCGGAGTAAGCTCAAACCTTTCGGTAATCATTCTTCCGAAGAAAAATGAAAACAGAGTTACTATAAGAGAAGTAAAAAGCAGATATATGGTTTTTCTGGAAACGGATTTCTTCTTTATATAACTATATATAAGCGCAGCCAGACCGTCCAATGCGTAACCGATCATCATTACGTAAAACAGTAAATGAAAAGGACCGTATTCCTTATGCAATACCCCTGTTCCGTTTATTATTTCAAAAGTAACATCCTTATAATATACATCTGAATACCCTATGCTTAAAACTCCGAAAAAAATTACAGAGCTAAAAATAAAATAAGAGGCACGGGTAATCTTCCAGTATTTGAAGTGGCAAAGTTCAAAAATTATAAGAAGAAGGAAGATCAGATTAAAAGCAGCTCCAATATAAATAACTTTTGTCGCCATGAGCGCCGCTTCTAGTGACTGCGATCTTGCCAAAAAGCAGTATCCCAGATTCTGTATCGGTGCAAATGCAAACATAAGTGAAAAATTTACATCAAAATGCTTATGGTGCATATATGCATAGATTATTGCCAGGACAACAGTCGCAGCAAACATAATATCATAATATAAAGCAACCATATACAATATCCCTCACGTGGTATATCAATCAGAGGGACGATTCTCTGATTGATTTAGTTAATTTATTTTGTCCGGTAATAACAGGTACTTTTGCCAACACCTTCGCGTTTCAGTTCGCCGGAAGCCACCAGCTTGCGCAAAGCTCCCTCCACGGAACTGACGCTGAGCGACGGGCAAAGCTCCCGGATGTCCTGTTTTGTAAAACGTCCGATTTTATTCTGCGTTGCAAGCCTCACAGTATCAAGAACCGATCGTTTTGTTTCCACCAAAGCAAAGCGATCTTCAAAATCCCTGTAGGCAGCAAGAATCGTTCCAAGCAGATATTTGATGAACGGAACCGGATCGTCCTCTCCATCATGCCAGCCGGTCTGCGACGCAGAAAGCGCATCATAATACAAATCCTTATTCTTGGCAATCTTCGCCTCAAGCGAAATATATTTGCCGACATAAAAACCGCTTTTGTAGAGAAGGAGCGTTGTGAGCAATCTGCTCAAACGACCGTTTCCGTCGTTGAACGGGTGGATACAGAGAAAATCATGTATGAAAATCGGAATCGCGATCAGTGGTTCAAGCTCCATATTTCCGATGACACGGTTATACTCTGCGCACAGCCTGTCAAGTGCCTCCGGCGTTTCATAAGGCGCAAGCGGTGTAAAGAGCGTTTCCACATGCCCGTCCGGGTAAGTCGCGCTGATATAGTTCTGCACCGACTTCGTCCTGCCCGCCACAGGATTATTCATGTGACTGTAGAGAATCTTGTGTAGCTGAAGGATATAGTTCTGCGTAATCGGGATCGCGTCAAAGCTCTCGTGAATGATCTCCAATACATCCCTATAGCCTGCAATTTCCTGCTCGTTACGATTCTTTGGTGTTGTTTTCTCTTCCACAAGCTGTCGGAGGCGCGTATTCGTAGTAACAATCCCTTCGATGGCGTTTGAAGCCTCTGTACTCTGTACCTTGGCAATCTCTACCAGTTTCTCAAGCTTTTCCGGCTGTTGTTTCAGGTACATCTCCTGTTTTCCGGCTTCTTTATATATAGCGGCGATAAGACCTAAAAGTTCAGAATCCCACTTTTTATCCCTTATAACAGAATAATTGAACTCTTTCATTCCCTTACCTCCTATTATTTTCCCTTAAATATTAGCACTAAATAAGGGTATTGTCAATATTTAAGGGCATTTTCCCTCGTTTGCAAGCAAGCTTGCGCTGCTGGTATTCGCTTATCGCATAAAATAAGGGAAACAACGTTAATTCAGCCGCTGTCTCCCTTGTCAATGTCACCTTGAAAACGCCTTCAGCGCTCCCTTTTTATAAAAATGTTAAATTCGTGACTATATCAAGTTCTGCTCTTATTCTGTAGTTACAGTAACCCTTTACCCCTTTGTCTTTAAAGCAATTATCAACGAACGTGACTGATGCTACATGACTCAGTTGAGTTTGATGATGATCGCGGGACGGACTCCAGCTGCGTTGGAGACCTGATAGCCATAAGGCCCTAATGATCCGTAGTAGCTTGCTATCATAGCGTTATGAGCTGTGTTTCCGGGTGTGCGCAGCCACCACTGGCCGGCAGCTTTGCCATCCTCTGTCAAGTACTCTTCATTTGAATATGCACCGTCTGCCTTTGCACGCTCGGTCGGAGCACACATCCTCTTGGTGTCATATGCGTTCGCGTTCTCTTCAAAGCCGTAATCCGAGTTGATCGCATCAAAATATGTGAGAAGGAAAACGTTGTCTTTGGTGTCCTTTCCTCCGGGGATATCGTTCGACGGGCTGTTGGGGTTCTTGAGCGTCGTATTCTTGATCATGGCCTTCTCGGTCTTGTCGAACGCATCGTTATAGAAGTCCTCGTTGAGCCATTTGCGCAGATCACAGGTCTCCCATGTGACGTCTTTTATCTTGTCATTGTAGTACCAGTTTTCAAGTGCATACTTGCTGAGGACAAAGAGTTCGTTCTTTGACTTCGAGAGAACGATCCACTCGATGGGCTCCTTGCCGTTCTCCTTCTTGTTGTCCTGCTCGAACGACCCGAAGGTTATCACATCTCCGGGCTCCGCACCCGAGAAATCGTATGAATCCGTGCTCTCTCCTTCGTCACCCGAACCGCCCTTTACGGTCACGGTGACTGCCTTGCTAAAAGCTCCCCAGACAGTTTTGTTGCCGTTCTTTGCATATGCCTTCACCTTGAACGAGTACTTTCCCGCCTCGAGCTTCTTCGCGGTGTAGGTCCGCGCTGCTGTCCCGTCCTTCTTGATCGTCGTGAGCTTTACAAACTTCTTTGCGCCCGGCTTCTTGACCATGATCTGGTACCCTTGCGCCTTCTTTGTCTTTGCGATGGTCAGCGTAACACTCGTGCCGTCGTCATTAGCCTTTGCCGTAACCTTTGCCTTTGCGGGCTTGGTGGCTGCCTGGGCACTGCGCGCCGGGAAGATCCCCGCGATCAGCATAAGGACCAGTGCCATTACAGTAACCTTTTTTAATATCTTCATTTGATTCTCTCCTACTAGTAGTTTTTTACTTGATTGATATCACAATTGCAGGACGTATACTGCTGCAGTAATATAATCCGTTGTCAATTCCATAAAGCTCAACATAACCCGCTTCACCTACAAACGTGCTTAAAGATGAATCACCTCCCGGCGAGCGGAGTCTCCACCAGCAAGCAGCCTTACCTTCCTCGGTATAGTATTGTGCAGATAATAAAGAGGTTCTGGCAATAGCATACGCGGTGGGGGCACATCTGCGACTGATCATCTTGTCTACATTCGCAATGTCATCAACATCATACTCACTGTAGAAACCATATGATGTATTGATCATATCCTCAGTAGAAAGTAAGAATACATTGTCTTCAGTATCATTACCTCCGTTCGTGCCGTAATTCGGATTATCATTATTCTTTAACTTTGTTGTCTTAATTGCTGTTTTTTCTGCATCAGAGAATGCTGCATTGTAAAAATCATCATTAAGCCATGATCGAAGCGTGCTTATCTCCCATGTTTCGCCGGCGACATATTTCGAATTGTAAGGCATGCAATCCAACGCATATTTACTTAAAACAAATAGCTCCGAACCATTATTTGAAAGAACAATCCATTCAATGGGCTCTTTACCGTTATCCAAATCGTTATCCTGCTCATACGAACCGAAAATAACAGAATTTCCACGCTTAGCCTTGGAAAGATCAGAAACTATACCGCTTCCGGTTTCGGTACTTCCTTTATCTTCATTGCTCTTACTCGCAACCTTCACCTTCGCCACCTTGCTGTACTTACCCCAAACGGTCTTCTTGCCGTTTTTCAGATAAGCGCGTACCTTGAACTGATATTCACCTTCAGCCAGCTTCTCCGCGGTATAAGTCCTCTTTGCTGTTCCGTCTTCGCTGATCGCAGCAAGCTTGGTGAACTTCTTTGCGCCCGGCTTCTTGACCATTATCTTTTACCCTTGCTCCTTCTTTGTCTTTTTTTTG
>JAEEVO010000136.1 GCA_016290905.1 Lachnospiraceae bacterium
CCGTTATACTTTCGATAATTCCACACCAGAAACGTAACCGTGATTATACAGACAACCGAAGGAAAAAGTATAATCGCAGTTACAATCGGCACAGAATAATTTGATAATGTAGATAACATAGCTACTCCCTCTCTTCATGCATTACATTTCAAAATGATATCAGCATTTTCCAAAGAATGCAATTCATTCCTACCATAAATCCAAACTATTACAGCAACAGAAAAGAGCTATAAGCGCCGCATACACGGCATTTATAGCTCATTAATTTGCTGTCGACGACCGGAATTAAAACCGTCAATTAATTCCATGTATATTATATTGTTTGTCGCATCTCTTCCAAAAGCTCCTGCTGGAATTCAGGATCTTGTGTGGCTCGTCTTAAATCTTCTAATCTGTTATTATCGATAAGGAATGCAGAAAGCGCATTTAGTTCTTCGGTTGCCTCTTTGCGACCCTCTTTGCGACCCTCTTCTTCGCCTATCTTGCGACCCTCTTCTTCGCCTATCTTGCGGCCCTCTTCTTCGCCTATCTTACGGCCCTCATAAATTGCATCCTGGATAAATAGTTCTGTCCTCATATACTCGCCTCTCAATTCATTGTCCATACGTGCGACTCTAACAGCATCATCCAACTCTTCAGTAAGCTCGTCATCCGGCCTACCTGTGTTAATATAATTATACAGCCTTTCTACATCCTTGGGCAAGGTCGATTTCTCACATGCCGTTGTATTAAAAAACAGCTTCTGAGTTCCACTTCCAAGCTCCAATCCCGGAACCTCATCGCACATTTCTGTGAAGGCATAAAGCGGCAATCCTTTTCCAAATGGATCAAACGTACAGATAAAGATAATATTGCTATCCCCTAGCGATCTATACATTGCCTTCTCATTAAATGAACTCATATCAACAAGAGCCTGATAATATCTGCTTCTTTTAGGAAGGCATAATTCATCCAAGGACTTGTTATTAAGATTTTGCATCTCTGCATCATACTGGGTGTTATTCTCCCTCTCCCTCGCAAAAATATCAAGCCTTATTGCCTTACCGTCCTTTGTCATCTTCACTGTCTTCTCATTTTCGGGAATTGTCAGTTCCCCAATTGGCCTTTGCAAAAGAGTTTCCAACACCTTTTTACAGAGTTCTGGGTTTCTCATTACCGCTCCGAACATAAAATTATCGGAGAACGATAATTCATCAAATGATTTCATAATACATCCTTTCCGGGAGCACCCAATGCTCCCAATAAACTATATTTATGTTTAAGCAGGGATTTCATTGGGATACCGAGAAAGGCATCCTCAAGTGTGGCAGAAGCCACAGGAAATGTACTTGCGATTAGAATATCATAAGGAAATAAATAATGCCATTAAAAGGGGATAAAACATTTCTAAATTTTTCATAAAATACAAATAAAAAACCCAAGGTTTTCCTTGGGTTTTAATTTGCTGCCGGCGACCGGAATCGAACCGGTACTGTATTGCTACAACGGGATTTTAAGTCCCGCGCGTCTGCCAGTTCCGCCACGCCGGCATATTTAATTTGATGGCTTTCGCCAAACGACCCGGATGGGGTTCGAACCCACGACCTCCGCCGTGACAGGGCGGCGCTCTAACCAGCTGAGCCACCAGGCCATCATCGTCTATCAAACGACTTTCTTAATATATACTTTTTTCCCCAATTTTTCAAGCCTGTTTTTTATTCTCTGTTCTTTAACACCTCGGCAGGAGTCATCCTATTAAGCCTGCCGGTCAGAACAACGCTTATAAGGCTGTAGAAACCGAGTATCGCCACATAAATGGCGGGATAATAATACCAGTTGAATTTAAGCGGCAGACCACACGCTACATTAGCTACGAATGCCGGGAACATCCTGTCCGTTATCATTTTTGCCAAAGGTATGCTTACAAGCGCGCCTAAAAGAATAACTGTCCTGTTGCCGTCCAGATAGAGTTTTCTGACTTCCTTTCTGTTAAATCCGAATATCTTCATCAGGGATATTCCAAACGTTGATCTGTCTATCATAACTGAAGTCATCAGATAGATCACCAGACAGAATATCACGGTACTCATGATCATGAGCAGTGTAAAAAGAGGAGCCATCAGTTCGACGAAAACTCCAGAAGCCTTGTCAACGTCGGCTTTGGTCGTGACTGAGTATAGTCTGCCTTCTTCGATATCAAGCTTACAATCGGACATGACAACGTTGTAATAGTCATCATCTTCTCCAAAGAGTTCCCTTAAACTGTCTATATCCATGAACACGGTCAGTCCGACCTCATAAGGCACGATATCTTCTACCGTAAATGCATAATCCATGTCATCGGAATTGTCAGTAAGTACCAGCTTATCTCCCTTTTTCAATCCGTATTTTGTAGCGACGGCATCCGATGATACGATCCTGTTTTTGCCCTTTACGGTATTAACACTGATATACGGATTGTTATCATCGATACCCATTACCGTAACATCCAGGGTATATCCGAAGCTTTCCTTCTGGAGCGTGGTCACATAGCAGGCCTCTCCACCTTCGGGGACTTCCTTTGAGGGATACTTGTATGTGTACATGTACTCATAATGTGTATCTAAGCTCGATAATTCACCTATGTTCCTGCAGAGCACATAGCAGTTTAGTCCGAGCATGAATATCATAAGGGAGATGACCATTCCAATAACTACGGTAAGCGCTATCCTTCGCTCACGCAGCATCTGTCTTATCTTAAACTTCCGAAGGAAAGGCATATCGGGAAGTGCTATATCCTTTGAACGTGACACCTTCTGCTCGTTTCTTATAAGAGAAAGTGCTGTTCTTGAAAGACTTTTGTTTATGACCAGATAGTTTACTATCATGCTGACAACCGGAGGCATTACGACCGCATAAATAATGAGGTATGCCGGGATCACCTTGTCAAAAGCAGGGATCGAATAATAG
Source organism: Lachnospiraceae bacterium (assembly GCA_016290905.1). Taxonomy (GTDB): domain Bacteria; phylum Bacillota; class Clostridia; order Lachnospirales; family Lachnospiraceae; genus RUG11977. The sequence goes on from JAEEVO010000136.1 coordinate 2,929, forward strand.
TTGTACGAATCAGACATCTGCCAGCTGCTGCCTATTCCGCTTAAGCCGAACGCGGCGCCTGTGATACCGCCTAGCAGCGATATCAGCGTGGGCATAAAGATATAGTGTCTCATCAGATCCTTTTTCTTAACACCCAGAGCATACAGTGCACCTATAGTACTGCTCTCTTCCTGGATCTGGTGTATGACGAATACCGAAAGGACATATGTGAACAGGATTATGACCACAACTCCTTCAACCATTCCTATCGTCTTGTTGATCTCAATGTCTCCCGATGCACCCCCTATCCTTAAGTTGTCCTCCCTAAGAAGAAATGTAGTCAGGTTATCAGGTGATTCCTTAAACACCTCATCGAGCAGTTCGTCCGAACTGTCCTTTAACTCCTTTACTCCATCGTATAATTCTCCGGCTCCGTCTTTAAGCTCGTCCGTGCCGTCATACAGCTCTGATGCACCTTCTTTTAATTCCGTTGCGCCTTCATACGCCTCTTTCATCCCGTCGTTTAGTTTCGAAGTTCCTTTAACCAGAGGTGCTGCTGCATCCGAAGCTCCGGGTATCACAGAGAGCGAGTTTACGAGCTTACGGGCTCCGTTATCAAGTTCTTTGCTGCCATCTTTAAGTTCATCAAGACCGTTTTCAAGTTCAACCGTCCCGTCATACAGTTCTTTGGCGCCATCATAAAGTTCCCCGGCTCCATCGTACAGTTCTTTGGCACCGTCAAAAAGATCGTTTATTCCGTCCGTTATCTCATCTTTTTTGCCGTATGTATCATCGAGCATCTCAACATAAAACGGATCATCCACTGACTTATAGTCAAAATCAAAGTCCTTTATCATCTGCTTGAGATCATCAGAACTCATATTTCCGTTTAGCAAAAATGCATAGGTGTAATCTTCCGTCCCGCCTTTATCCGACATCTTTAATAGCTCATATCCTTCGGGTGTCATAAAACCTGTTCCGAATATGGTACTGTCTACAGCAGTGTCTGAAAGCTTTTTAAGCGGTGCATCATAATCGACGGAACTTCCGATACCCGTTACCGTTAATTCTTCGCTGTCTATCATGATCTTATCGCCAACCCGGATGTTGTGTTCCTCACAGTATCTTTTCTCAAGAACGACCTCATTTTCCGATGCAGCATCCGTTCCGATATCCAAAGTAACCGTATCAATTAGTTTTCTGTCCTTGAATATCCTTATAACCGAGCCGTCATCGAGTGTCATGTCAAAGCAAAAATGTGGTTCTATCGTCACTCCGGCCTTTTTGATCTCATCGATCTGATCATCGGCCAGCGGATAGAATACCGTGAACTGGCCGTCCTCCAGGCAGGACTCGGTCTGATT
>JAEEVO010000137.1 GCA_016290905.1 Lachnospiraceae bacterium
TGACCGCCCAACAGGGCACTGCATAGAATCATCCCACAGCGGGGCGGAAAAGTCACGAAAAAGTCTTTATAAAGCGCCATATCCTCTTCATTCGGGTTATATATATTCAAAGAAACGCACCCGTGGACCCAGAGGATCCGACGGATGCGCTTGTGAATGCTATCAAATTGTTCTTACGATTAAAGCACAAATGACTGCGCCGCAGCCATCTCCTTGAACTTCTTAACGCTGACTCCCATGCGCTTGGCTGCTGTTTTCGCGTCGATAATGCCATCCTGTACCAAACCGGCGAGAGTCTTTATCGAGCCTTCTGCTCTGCCTTCTGCTCTAGGTCTGTCTCTTTCCGGTTCGAGTACCTTTCCGTCCACAGCATCACCTATTCTTTCCTTGGTTTTGTCTGCTGTCCTGCACATCTCCGTAAAGGTACCTGGTACTTTTACGCTAATTCGGGCTGAAATGTCTGATAGTATATTCTACCTGTCCTTCCGCGTGATCCCCTGAGACCTCGACCAGATAGTGACCGGCTTCACCGATTTCAAACGACCCGACGGTTGTTGCATGATAATCTCCGAAAAAGCAGGGATCGTCCTTTTTGTTTTCTTCGGCAATGGAAAGATGGAACTGTCCGTATTTACAATCGATATGAAAAACTACAAAATCACCTTTTTGGAGATCATATTCCTTGGTTACGGTTGATGTGAGCCTGTCCGCTGTTACCACATAACCGTCGGTGGTTTCCCTTACCTCATAAACGGATCGGTTGATTGCCCAGAAAGACACACCCGTACCGGCCAGGATGAGCACGATAAGTGCGATCAGACCCGCGTACTTACGCCTTAGTCCCGCGCTCTCTCCCGATACACTCTTTTCATACTTGTAAAACTGAACTGCCGTATGCGCAAAGAGCACCAAATATACGACTGCTAAACCGAGGGCCACATATGAAAGTACTTTTCCGGCCGCATCTGCGCGATAGCTGTATCCGACAGACTGGATAAACATCTGAGGCAGGACTGAAAACAGGAATACTAAGATCAGTGGGATGATCCTTCCTCTGAAAACGCGTTTCATCATGTCAAGCATCGAGGTTTCATCGCAGAATATCTCTTCGCGCGCCTCCCCAACGCTCCCCTCCTTTCGGAAATAACTGAATCCGACGAAATCACAGACGTACTCCCAACCACAGTCCTTAAACATCTGGACGTATTCTCCCCTGTACCTGCGTCCTTCCTTATTGTAATCGAGCCTGTATGTTACCGGCTGCGGCTCACACCGTTCGAAATGATAGAGGCCGGGCACGTTCGCCCCCGTGAATTTCCAGCCTTTTTCATGCATTTTGCTGAGATATTCCTCTTCCTTGCGCCATGCAGGGATTGAAAAATATTTATATACAGTCTTTTTGTTTTTCATCATCTATTCTCCTTACAAGTTTTCTTTTATGTGAATGTATCTTTTAAGTTGGTTTATACTTTTATGTTCCTCTCAAATAACGTCGTTGGATTCTTTCCGTTTTGATATTTCGCCAAGCTACGTTATTGCTTCATTTTGTAATCCTCACGCTTCGCCACCTGACCCGGATCGCAGCTCTTTCATGTTTTTATACAAGCGTTCGATCCGCTTCATTTCGATATTCAAGACCTCGGTTCCGAGCTTCGTGATAACGAAGATCCTTCTCTTGTTTTCCTCCCTCACAAAGTTTATCAAACCGTCGTACTCCATTTTTGATAGGCTGCCGTACATGGTCCCCGGGGCAAGAACAATCTCCCCTCCGGTCATCTCTTTGACTTTTTGAACGATCCCGTAACCATGGTTCGGTTCCTGCAGACAGAGCAGGATGTAGAACCCCGTCTCTGTCATCGGAACGTAGACTTTTTTAATGTGTATATCCATATGCGTCACTACTCCTTATCCTTGTCACCGAGCATTCGCTACCCAAAAAAGAACGATTTATATCGTGTTTGTGTCTGTTGTATCACACTTCGATATATCGCACCTCGATATACGCATTGTATCGCACTGCGATATATTTGTCAAGAGGTGGACTATGGGGACGGGGGTTGTGGGTCACATTTACGTCTCCTGCCACGAATTGTTCTCCGAAAGGCGCTCTCACCAAGCTACCAGAAAACTTGTTTACAAGTTTTCGTGCTCGAAGCAAAACGTTTCAATGATTTAATGAAATGTTTTGCGTGAGAGTCGCGAAGTGAAACGGAGCGAGTAGCGTCTGACTAATGTTCGAGCACAAGGTGCGAAGAACGAAGTCTAGCTCGGTCTCGCGTAGCGGTACATAAGCGCCCTGAAATACGGGCGCTAAGTACCGACATTCGACAGAGCATTTCGGAGAACATTTCGGGCGCGGAGACTTATGTGACCCACAACCCCCGTTCCCAAGGTCCATCAAAAAAAGACTTCACCAACGCCGCAGGGAAGGAAATCCCTTCCTCTAAGCGGAAGCGTAGGGAGGGGAAGAATGCCCGATTTAGCGGCGTATTTCCTTTCTAAAATGTTGTTCTTCGCCAAAATATATGATATGCTGATATCGGTGAAGAAAGTGAGATTTGTTTATGCAACAGACAATTACAGCAAAACTTCAGATTTTAGTTAATCCTTCTGATAAACAGATTATCTGCGAAACTATGAAGGCTTATTCTGATGCTTGTAATTATGTATCTGAGTACATATACAAAACTCATAATCTTAGTCGTTACAGTGTACAGGAAGATACTTATCATCAGGTACGTGAAGTCTATAGGCTTCGCTCCCAGATGGCAGTGTCTTGTGTACGTACAGTTATTGCTAAATACAAGACTATTCTTGAAAACCAGAAAGAGTGGATTAAGCCTGTGTTCAAGCTTCCTCAATTAGACCTTGTGTGGAACAGAGATTATTCTCTAAAAAACGATATATTCTCTGTTAATACATTAAATGGTCGTATCAAGGTATCTTTCTATAAAAGTGGCTTTGAACAGTATTTTACCGATGACTGTAAATTCGGCACTGCAAAGCTTGTTAACAAGCACGGTAAATTTTTTCTGCATATACCTGTAACATACGAAATCTCTGAGTTAAAGCAATCAGAGGTTTCCAATGTCGTTGGTATAGACCGTGGAATCAGATTTCTTGCTACCACTTATGATAGCAAAGGAAAATCTGTATTCTATGACGGCAATGTTATAAAACAGAAACGTGCTCACTACAAGGCTTTGCGTAAACAGTTACAACAGGTCGGCACTCCTTCCTCAAGACGTAGGATAAAAGCTATTGGTCAACGAGAAAACCGTTGGATGAATGATGTTAATCATTGCATCTCTAAGGCACTCGTTGAATCTAATCCCGATGGTTCTTTATTCGTAATCGAGGATTTGAGTGGTGTTCGTTCTGCTACTGAAAAGGTTTTAATTAAAAGCCGCTATATTTCTGTGTCATGGTCTTATTATGACCTTGAGCAGAAGCTTACTTACAAAGCCTTAAAACACCATCAGCTTGTAGAAAAGGTTAATCCTGAATATACAAGCCAGACATGTCCTAAATGTGGTCATACAGAAAAAGCCAACCGTAACAAAAGGTCGCATATCTTTTGTTGCAAAAACTGTGGCTATAAATCCAATGATGACCGTATAGGAGCTATGAATCTGCATCGCATGGGAATAGAACTTTTAGTACCTGATGCAGTTGCTGCGGAGTAAATCTCTGTAGTACAGGTACGTGTCAACGTGCCTATGATGTAACGCCACTTTTGGTAGCAATACCAAACGACTAAATGTGGAAGGAACAACCCGTTATACCACAGGGCAGTTACAAGCTCCGACCTCTAAGGCTTTAGCCGTAGGTCGGGGTAGTTGACTTTGAAGTCCCTCTTCGTAATTAACGCTTATGTGTTCTCGATGTACTGCGCGGCCCATTTCCCAAGCTTTTCGGCCGAGGCGCCTGCAGAAAAGCGCTTCCCTTTCTCGACCTTTGCGCCCTTGGCGATCTCTCCGATGTTCTTTCCGGAATCACCGATTCCGCTGATCCCCGAAGTAGCGAAGGGAACTATTGTCTTTCCGGAGAAGTCATAGGATTCGGCACGTGATTTTATCAGATTATAATCCGTATAATTCAAAGTCTTGTACAATGACCCATTAACCGGTGTATACATTCCTTGTTGACATAAAGTGATATAATATAGTTGATGACGCAAAGAGCAGACAGAAAGGCTACTGATGATAATA
>JAEEVO010000043.1 GCA_016290905.1 Lachnospiraceae bacterium
AAGTATGGTGGATCCGTTATGCAGCAAAGCCGAAGAAGCCGGATTCATTATCCCGAACAGTCCGCCGGCTATAAGTGCTGAATTGAATCCGAGTATAAAATGATAGTTGGCTTTTATCCTCCTCATCAGTGCAGTACTTATGCGGCGTAGTGTGATCAGCTGGTAAAGGTCATCCGACGCTATTGTTATATCCGCTATTTCACGAGCAATAGGTGCTCCGTCCATGATCGCTATCCCGACATCGGCCTCAGACAGTGCAGGGGTATCATTTACTCCGTCGCCTATCATTACTACTTTATGTCCTTTTGCGCGTTCTCCACGTACATATTCAGCTTTATCCTCAGGCAGGACCTCCGCGCGAAATTCGTCAAGGCTTAGCTTTGCAGCTACCGCTTCAGCGTTCTTTTTATTATCTCCGGTCATCATGCATATCTTTTTAAATCCAAGATCATGCAGTTCTTTTATGACTTCTGCCGCCTCTTCCCTTAAAGGATCGAAGATGCAAAGAACTGCTGCCAGTCTGCCTCCTATTGCCATAAAAATCCTGGAATATTCCTTGTTTATTTCATCCAGTTTTCGCTCTTCTCCCTCGGGAATGGTGCATTTTTCATCTTCTATAACAAAATGGTAGCTTCCTATGACTACTCTTTCATCTTCCAAGAAACTGCTGATACCATGTGCCACTATATATTCCACCTTAGAATGCAGTTCATCATGATCCAGACCCTTATCCTTAGCTCCTTTCACTATGGCATTGGCAACAGAATGAGGATAATGCTCCTCGAGACACGCTGCTATACGCAGCATCTCGTCAGGATCGCGGTTTTCAAAAGCTACGACCTCCATGAGAGTAGGAGTGGCATGGGTAAGCGTACCTGTTTTATCAAAGACAAGCGTATCGGCCTCGGCTATCGCCTCCATAAACTTGCCGCCTTTCACGGATATCCGGTGCTCTCCGGATTCCTTTATGGCAGAAAGGACCGCTAACGGCATGGACAGCTTCATTGCACAGGAGTAATCAACCATCAGGAAAGAAAGAGCTTTTGTCACATTTCCGGTAAGAAGATATGTTAAGCCTGCTCCGAGCAGACTGTACGGAACCAGCTTGTCTGCCAGACGATATGCTTTTGCTTCGGTATCGGATTTTAATTTTTCAGATTCTTCTATCATTTTTACTATCTGATCAAACTTTCCGGTACCGGCCGCTTTTGTTACTTCTATCAGACATTCTCCCTCTTCTACCACAGTACCCGCGTAGACATAGCCTCCCGGACTCTTTACCACCGGCTCGGATTCACCTGTCATAACCGATTGATTTACTGTCATCTCACCTTCTATTACTTTTCCGTCGAGAGGGATGATGTCGGAATTTCGTACCACGATATGGTCTCCGGTCAGAACCTGATCTATGCTGACCTGTACATCTTTTCCGGCAGCTCTGAGCCATACTTTATCTATATTCAAAGACATTGAACGCGCCAGGTCATTAACTGACTTTTTTCGGGTCCACTCTTCAAGGGTTTCCCCGATTTTAAGAAGGAACATTATGGACGCGGCAGTTTTAAAATCTCTTCTTATAACAGATGCGGCTATTGCCACACCATCAAGCGTCTCTACCTGCAGTTTACCGTTTTTCAATGCACCGATACCTTTGATGATATACGGAACACTTTTTACCACGGTTCTGATCACCTCTATAGGTGTAGGCAGAAAAATTTTCCTGAGGAACATACCGGTTACTGAAAACAAAAGTTTTTCTTCATACCTGCGATTCATTGCCCTGCCGGTGTTCTCGGGAACAAGGGCTTTTATTCTTTCATCATCGGGATCAAAACGTTTAAGTGCAGTAAAAAGAGTCTTCTTGTCTTTTTCAGTTGAATCAAGAAATGTTATAACAGCATTGCCGGTTCTCTCATCTACCGAAACTTCTTTTACTACATCGATACTTCGGATATAGTATTCAACAAGATCTGCCCTCTGCATCGACATGTACGGGTAGGGGATTTTTATCCTGATCTTTTTGCTTGATTCATGTAATATTACGCATCTCATAGGCTTTATTCCGCTTTATCGTTTTCTTCAACTGCATCTTTTTCTTCGTATGCTTCGATTATTGCTTTAGCCTTCTCGTATTCCTGCTTTCTCTTTTTTTCATAACGTTTCTCGTTGATATCAACTGCGTCTTCATGTATATCGCCGCAGTTTTCCTTGATAGTGGAAGCAGTCTTCATGACACTGTCCTTGCCGCGGAGTACAGCGGCCGTACAATGGGTATAAACATTTTTAGCATCTTTACTTGAGAGAATTGCTACTCCTGCCGTTCCAAATAAAACACCACCTGCAAATGTACATAATTTTTTCCAGTTCATAATAAACCTCCTTATTTAACATATAATGAAGAAAATAGTATCAATATATAAAATATATCACCTTGCAATACCCAGCAAAAAACTAATTTTTGTTACGGGCACCTAACATTTCTTCATTTCTGTCATTTATGTATCGCTGAATTTTCTCAAAAGTCTTGTCAGATATTACATGTTCTATAAGGCAAGCATCTTCTTTTGCCGTCTCGGTATCTATCCCCATATGCTCAAACCAATTCAAGAAAAACATATGCCGTTCAAGCACTTTTTCGGCAGTTGCTCTTCCGGGATCGGTAAGAAGGATCCTCCAGTTGTCCTTAACGACAAGACCTTCATTCTCGAGTTTTGAAAGCGCTACGCTTACACTCGCTTTGGAATGACCCATATGCTCAGCTATATCCGTTACTCTGCAGGCTCCAAGTTTATTGGTGCATACCAAGATTGCTTCCAGATAATCTTCTTTTGAAATTTTCTTTGCTCTGTTTTTCATATATTTCACTCATCTCCGGATGAATCAGTCAACACCATCTCAAAAATGCCTTCAGCGTTTTTTCCGGCTTTAGGTTGGTTTGGCTTTGGTCGGTTTGGCTTTGGTTGGTTTGGCTTTGGTTTGACTTTGTTTGATTTGAACTTGGTGGGTTTTGTCTTTGTTTTCTCTAACATGTGTTATATTGTACTAACTCTTGTTCAGTTATACATCTTTAACCTGTTTTTGTCAAGTTTTTTTATAGTCAAAGGAAAGGCTTTTTTGAAGTCAAAAAAAAGCTTATGTCAAAAAATATATGGTAACAGGTATAATAAGGGCGGTTTTGATTGAACCCTTTCGTCAACCAAAACCGCCCTTCAAACACAGAAAACGGACCACTAACCCCGTCCCCATGGCTCACTGATAGTCGAAGCGTCGTATTGCACCGTTTATATCACGATAGAAGATGCATTTTTCCTCCTGATCGAAGGCAATGTATTTTCCCGACCAGAGCTCACTGTATCGTTCGTCATCCGCCTCAAACGAATATTTCTTTCGTGCTCCGTAGAGTCCGTAGCCTCCTATGTCAAACGACTCCGGATTATAACCGTCCCTGTTCTCTCTCAGTTCATCCGTAAAAAGGAAATATGAAAGATCCGGCTCTCTGTTCTCCGTAAGCCCCCACGTAGCATCAATAAGATATCCCTGACCGTCAAGCTCTATATAGTTCCATTCGTGCAGATCCGCACCGTATTCAAAAGGTTCCCCTGTCGATTCCTCACAATCGACGCCGCACTGTAAAAGAAGATACTTGTAAAGACATGCTATTTCCCAGCAGATTCCTTTTTTTTCTATCAGAACGCGGCAGGCAGACTGCTTATCAATCCACTCTTCGTCCTGATTACGATTGTGCTCCAGCATCTCATAATCATAGGTACAATATTCTGTCATAAATTCATACAATGCAAGCACCTTTTCAAAATCGGTATAATCTTCCTCAAAAACATCATTCAATATGGCGCAGATCCTCTCCTCAAAATCACGTTCCTTCTCCAGAAACTCTTCCTTGGGGATTTTATAAACGATCTTTGCCCATCCGTCTCCCGTGTATTCGGCATATGCATAAAGAAAACCTATAGGGAAGAAATACTTGGCAAGTTTTCCGGAGGACCAGTTAGCAGCTCCCATATTGGGACATTTAAATCCGTCTTCACCGGCACGAAGCGCGTCAACATACCTAAAGAATGCATCTCTTCGGCTCTCACCGTGCTCCTTCAGATAATAGGATGAAAATACATGAGGATTAAAACTGTATTCAGCTCCGTCATTGTTGCGCATGTTCTCGGGATGTATGGTATCCCCGGTTTTTGACTTCAGTACATCAGGATCTGTTTGTGCGGTAAGCATAAATGTATTCGCAAGATCCATCTCGATCATTATATCGCCAAGATTTTCCGGTGCCCCATCTGCTTTCCGGTCAGGCGTGATGATAACGCCATATTTTTCCTTCAGGTTATCAAGCATTTCCGTGAATTTTTCTGCCGGATCATCCTTGCTAAAATCGCAAAACCCTTCTATCGGGGAAGTATTTTCTCCAATCTTCCACAATAGAAGCTTCTCTGTACCGTCCTCATAAGTGAAGATCAAAAGGACATTGTCTTCACCAACCACTCCTTTCGGTGCAAGATATGCGCTTTCGGGGAGCTCCGAGTCGCTTAATACTCCGGAAACAGTCATTTTTTCAAAATCATACAACCGATAATCATTTTTATATTTATTGCTGTCAAGCCATTCAAATACAGAGCTTAAAAGCTTTCTCCCCTGCAGGAAGCTCAATCCCTCCTGAGGCGCATTTTTCGGAAAAGCAAATCCTTCGCGGCCATATCCCGGTGTATGGAAGAACCAGGTGGCCCCGGAGTAAACTATTTCCATTTCCGTATCATTTAGCAGCCAGCTGTTACCCGATTGTTCTCCAAGCTCCGGATCTTTTACGGATCTGTATGTAATCTCACCGTCCGATGCGGATAAATACATGTAAACATTCTCATAGCTCTCATCATTTATAAACGAACTAAAACACTCACGGTCTCCCACCCGTCCCAGATAACGGGTTATAACATGTTCGGCATCATAGCTGTACTCTCCGGTCTGCTGCCCCTCAATATCTTTAGTGATCAGTTTTGCATTTTTTTCATTCAGTGTCCAGATCGTTTTGTCCTTGGAAAATCCTATCACCATGAAAGCGTCCGTTTCGTCCGGTTCGATCACCCGTACCTCGCTTAAGGTATCGTCATAGACATGCAGTTTCAATGTATCCATTTCCTGAAGGATCAGCGAACCGTCATCAAACAGCACAAAGCTTCCGATGTCAAACTCCGGCGTAGTCCGGTATTGGTCGGTGCCAATCCCGGGTTTTATAAGCAATATTATATTTTTTTCCCCATACTGTTCCGAATTTTCCGTCGGTATAAGCCAGAACGCAGCATAATCCCCGGCAAATCGCGAATCTATTATTGCCCATTTATCTGAAAGCTCTTCTACCGGAATTTGATACAGATCCTCCCTTGTAAATGTCTCATACTCTTTACTTATGTCAAAGGGCGTCGGTGTAGGAGTCGGAGCCTCTGTTACAACAGGCGGTTCTGTAATGGCCGGCGTTTCTTCGGATGCGGGCGCCTCAGATACTGACGGGCTTACATTCACGGCATCACCGGTTTCCGGACTCTTATCACCGCTTCCGGAACAGCCTGCAAGTAAACATATATACAGTAAAAAAGCCGGCAACATAATGCCGGCTCTTGTTTTCTTAATACTAGCACTATTCTCTCTCATATAAAACTCCTTGTTCCTCGAATCTCACGATTTTCCATGAAAATCACTTCTTATTATAACACTAAACTATCTTTAGTCAATATACATATATCAGATTCGTGCTTCCTCTTAATCTTAATCCGTCTGCATTTCTTAAAAACTTAAACTTCCCATATAGTTGTAAATATTGGAGTTTTTCTGTCATCCTGAGGGCTTTAACCCGAAAAATCTTGTTTACGGTGACGTCTGTAAGATTCTTCGCTTCGCTCAGAAAGACATATGGTAAGTTTTATTTAAAAAATTTTAAAAAAAGTATTGACAAACAAGTAATTATAGTATATATTAGTTAGTGTCAGCTAACCAATGACATAGTACAAAAGGTTTAATCTGAAAAAGCGACAATATTAAATCCTTCAAACCTCACCGTCCATGTGCCGCCAACATATGGATCAAAAGACTTCAAAAGACATTTCTGAGACCAATCATTTTCAACCGATGTCGCTTAAGAAAAAACTTTCTGTAACTAAAGGAATAACTGAAAGCCCGGAAGCTAAGCTTCCGGGCTTTTTCCTTACTCATTACTCTTAAGACTTGATACCATATCTATACCGTTCACTTTTCTTCCGAGGAACTGAGAAACAATAAACGATACCGTAAATGTTCCTATTGCCCCCAACAGATATGTCAGCGGATGTATATAAGTACTGAAGTCATATGTATCCTCAAGGCATATGGTAAACAGCCATCCCGTAAGCGCCCTTCCCAAAGGAAGGCCCAGGATAATGGCAGCCACTGCAATCCAGTTGTTCTGCTTAATGAATATCTTCCTTATCATGCTGTCCTCAAATCCGAGAACCTTCAGAGTTGAAAACTGATACTGCTTCTCGCTGTAGGAAAGGATGCTCATACTGTAGATAATGATAACTCCGAGAAGTACTGCTACCGCAATAATGATAATGATCATGCTCCTCATCATTTCGAGCATTCCCGAAATATCATTCTTCATGGTAGCTATATCCTGGACACTCTCAACATTTTTAATGTCCTTCTGTCCTTTCAGATCCATATCGGTATATATCGAGTCGGGAAGGTATTCCAAACCCAGGCTTTCGATATAAGTTCTCGTCGCAGTGATTATCTGTGACTGCGGATCACGGTTAAAACCTACAATCTTGGAATCATAAAACTCCTTTGATCCGTATACATGCCAGGATATCGTGTCTCCCACCTTCAGGTTCAGGTTTTCTGCAAGCCTGACGGTGATATATACTCCGTCATCCCTGTTTATCTGCATGAATTCATCGTCTTTATCCTTGAACCTTATTTTTTCTCCTGCATCATATACGAATATCGAATTTGCCTCCCTTTCTCCTGAAGGATTTTTAATCTCTATCCCGAGAGTCTTGGATGTATATTCCCCGTATATATCCGTCAGAGCTTTTGTTTCATCCTTGTTCAAACCCTGATTTAAGGTAATCTTGTAATTAAAATTGTACAGTTCTTCAAACTGAAGTTTTATAAAATTATCTATGGAATTGAGCATACCAAGAGCACAAACAATAAGCACACAGCAACCTGTAATACCGACCACTGCGGTAACGGTTCTTATCTTATTTCTTATAATGTCCCTTATATTCCACTTTACGCCAAAGCTCAGCTTTCTGAATACTTTTGACGTGGTAAATCCAAGCGTCCCCGACTTAACCTTCGGAAGCTCTATCCTTAAGGTCTCCGCAGGATTTTCCTTTAATTGCTTTCGACAGGTAAGATATGTAACAAATGATATTCCGAGTACCACCAGCAACGCAACGATATACGACTTTAATTCTATTATCGCCCCGTTATTCGGAAGCTCAAAGAAATCCATTTCAAGCTTCATAAATACGCCACCGATAAAGAACCTTCCAAGAAGCAGGCCTAAAGCCGCACCTATAAGGGAAACCCAGAATCCGAAGCCTATGTAATGAAGCTGTACTGCACTGTCGGTAAATCCGAGTGCTTTCAGAGTGCCTATCTGGATCCTCTGTTTCTTGATAACCCTGGTCATGGTAGTTATAACAGAAAGCACTGCAATGAACAGGAACAGACCCGAAAAAATACCTACGAAGCCTTTTCCTTCATCTATCTCGCCCTGGTATCTCGAATATGAAACCGTATCCTCTGCCTTTATTATTGCAAGCGCCGATCCTATGTTATCCTCGATGGCATACCTGACAGCTTCAACATTTGCCTTTTCGTCCACGTCCACCATTATGTAATTATATGGAATATATTCTTTATAATTAATGTCCGGCATGAACACTTTCAGCAAGGCTTCATCCTCAATCCCCAGCTTTTTCATTATGGCATCCCTGATGTATTCTTCAGGAATTGCATTGTATGACAGATAGATAAAGCCGAATTCATTAAAGTTCGGGAGAAGCGCTGCCTCATCCCTTATGGTATAGAGATGATCGGGCATATGGATTATGCCTTCTATCACCGCTTCAATTTCCATGGTATCATATTTAAACTTTATGGTATCCCCTACCTTTAATCCGTTGGCTTCGGCATAATATTTGTTTACCCATGCGCCTTTTGACTCAGGATCGAAGGGCTTTCCTTCATATACGTAAAATTTTGATATCTCGTTAGTTTCAATGAAGGATGCAAGAAAACCTTTATCGTTATCGCTGCTGTTTATTACGTTTATCTCAAGCTTTCGTTCCGCATTCTTTACATGGTCGAGCTTCTTTACATTTTCAAGATCCTCCTTTGTAAAGTTCTCGCCCATTACATTTAAATCCTGCAGATTATTGTCCCTGTAAAAGTCATCGGCGGCTATAGTCATCCCGGCCATATATGCTTCTATTCCGGAATAAGCCATAACGCCTATCATTACCATAAGAAGGATAGTGATAAACTGTGAAAGATTTTTCCTGATCTCTCTGAAAAGCTTTCTTCTAAGCATTACCACTCCACCTCCTCGATCTTCTTGGGCGAAGTGTTCAGTTCATTGGAGCGTATCTTTCCGTTTTTTACCCTGATGACTCTGTCTGCTATTTCGGCAATGAGACTGTTATGGGTAACTATGACAACCGTGTTTTCACCCGATCTGCACTGTTCCTTCAAAAGCTTGAGTACCTCTACACCGGTCTGTGAGTCAAGTGCGCCTGTCGGCTCGTCGCAGAGCAGAAGAAGCGGATTCTTGGCTATTGCCCTTGCAATACTGACTCTCTGCTGTTCACCGCCGGAAAGCTGGTTAGGGAATTTACCGGCATGCATCTCGAGTCCTACTCTCTTTAATACTTCCATTGCAGGCTTGGGATTTTTTACTATATCGTTTATCAGTTCTACATTCTCTATAACCGTAAGTGTGGGAAGGATATTGTAAAACTGGAATATGAAGCCTATGTTCTCAGCTCTGTAATGAGTCATTTCCTTGGGCGTAAGCTTTGAAATGTCTTTCCCGTCTATGATTATCTCTCCGGATGTAGCCTTATCCATTCCGCCGAGAAGGTTCAATATAGTTGATTTCCCGGCACCGCTCGGTCCCAAGATCACTACGAACTCTCCCTTATTTACGGTAAAGCTTGCACCGCTTAAAGCATCAAAATTCTTTTCTCCTACCGAATATGTTTTCCTGACATTGTTAAAATTGATCAGTTCCTTTGACATTAGATTTATCCTCCATATATATGAAATATTTTTCATATTCTTTACGGTTTTGCATTATACACCTTATATCCCCACTTGTCAACAAATATATGAAATATTTTTCACAGTATTGATTTTTGGGGAATTATAGTGTATTATAGATTTAAGCGATCAATACACGATTCGAAAGCAAGCAGCTATTTTCGTCATTCGCGTCAATGTCACAAAGCACCCGTTCTTCGGATCAGCTTTTCCGAAACGGAAGTCTAAATGAAAGGAAATATAATGTCAGAAGAAAAAACATCAAAAACAAGAATGCCCAAGCAGGATAAAGCTCTGGCCAAAAGGGCAAGGATCATAGAAAAGGGATTTGAACTCATATGTGAAAAGGGGTATCACAGTACTACCACCCCCGAAATAGCAAAATATGCCGATGTTTCCACCGGCATAATCTATCAGTATTTTAAAGATAAAAAAGAAATTTTTTTAGAGGGATTGAAGCAATTCTCAGATTCAGTTCTTTTCCCGCTGACATCCTTGCTGGATTTATCTTCGGGGAACATGCCCAAGATCACGCTAAACGATATCGAGCGCCTGTTGGACCGGCTCATAACCTTAACACTTCAAAACCACCGTATGTCACAAAAGGCTCATGAAGAAATATACGCCCTTGCCCATTCCGATCCGGATGTCGCAAAGATTTTTGTATCTTCCGAGCTTGCCATGACTAAAAAGATAGAAGAATTTGTCGAAAACAACGGTATAAAGATGAAACATTCCAAGGAAAAGATCCACCTTATATACGGCATAGTCGAGAATTATTGTCATGAAACGGTATACCACCATCACGAGGAGCTTGATAACGAAGTAATGCGTCAGGAAGTGATCCTTATAATAAAAAACATCTTAAAAGACAGTCTGGTATCATAACAAATTGAGCAGGAGGACAACTTCCATTGCGGACATTCGCTTAAGCGAAACCTTACACGACTAAAGTCACGAGTGTGCGGCGGCTGATCATCTGATAAATAAGTCAGGGACTTCAAAAAAGTTCCTGACTTTTTCATCATCTATTTCTCTATAAAGCAGTCTTCCCCGTTTTTTGTTCTTTCCAAAAGATCAGCTATAGATAAAGGCCTGGAGTAGAAATATCCCTGGAAGCTGTGAACACCGTAATCCTTTATGATATCTCTCATTCCCGCCGTTTCAACCCCTTCTACGCATACTTCGGCTCCAAAAGTTCCCGCAAGATCCGTAAAGTTATTGAGCAGGTGCTTTTCTCTCTCATCGGTCTCAATGTTCTGCACGAAGCTTCTGTCAATCTTGATCGTATCAAACGGCAGGTTTTTAACCAGTCCAAGAGACGAAAAGCCTGTTCCGAAATCATCCAGTGCGATGCGAACGCCACCGGAGCGAAGCTTAACTATAACGTTTCTCAAAAGATACATATCAAGCAGACGGCATCTCTCCGTTATCTCGAAAGAAAGATGCTTAGATCTCTTTGTAATTTTTCGCACTATTTCAGACACAATTACCAATTTCCAAGATAGGTATGTAAAGTTTACTTATCAAAAGTATTTTGTCATTCTGAGCGTCAGCGAAGAATCTTGCGTCCTACAAATTCCCATATGCTTCGAGCAGCTTATAGACACGTTCTATTTCTTCAGGAATGTAAATACTGCGTCCGCATTCCTTCATGCAGACCTGCTCCGTACAGGATCTGCAGTGTTCAAACGTTTTTCCAAGATCCAGCTTCAGTTTATTTGCAGCCCAGAATTCTTTCCCGAGATGGAAATAATTATACTGGCGGAAGGTGGTATGTATCTCATGTCCATAGGGACATACGCATTTCTCACAGCGGTCGCAGCCTATGGGTTCAAATGTGTGTTTAAGACGTTCAAGTACCTCTTCAAAAGAAAAATGTACAAAAGGATATTCCCCGGCAAAAGCCATATCCGCCTGTTCAAATGTGCCTATCCCCAACAGGGCACATGAAAACGGATATTCCAGGATCCCGCCGATAAGCTCCGGGACCGAAAACGGACCTATAAGAAGCCCTGCCGCAAACACTTTATTAAGAATAAAGCCTTTGTTTTCAAATATCGCCTCTTCCCGGATTCTGTCAAGCATCCCTCTTTCCATGATATTCCCGCTGCCCTGAAGCACATCCACCCTGTGATCAAGTGCTGCGCGGTGCAACACATTGTAATAATGCGATGCAATACCGGTATAACCGATTTTCCCTTCTTTTTTCAGATCATACAGTGCATCCAGCGCGCCGTTCTTTCCGAAAACCTCATCAGCGTTGCTTTCATCTACCTGATGCACAAAATATATGTCCGGTTCGGTACCGAGATTCTCAACAGACCTCAGCACCTCTCTGTATATCTCCGCCCCGCTGTAGAACCTTGCTTTATCCGAAATGACTATTCTTTTTCTGTCTATGGTTTTCGCAAATTCACCCAGTTTTTTCTCCGCGTCCCCATACTCCTCCGGAATGGCGGTATCGTAGAGATTACAGCCAAGATCAAATGCTTTTTTCATGATCGCAACCGCTGTTTCAGTATCGGGGCTGAAAAATTCCGGCAATACGGGAACATGACCGCTCAGGATCGGTATGGTGCCAAAACCAAGTTCCGAAACCTTAAGTCCTGTTTTCCCCAGTTCTCTGTATCTCATGTTTCATTCTCTGTCCGTTCTGTTTTGTTATGTTTTCATTACTGCACATATTCAAGATTTCTTAATGAGGCGCAGATCATCACAGTATGCAAATGCTCTTTCGGAAATCGCTGTCTTTACGGAAACATATACTTCTTCCAGGTTTTCACAAAAGGCGAACGCCTCATCCTCAATTTTCTCCACCGAATCCGGTATGATAACCTTTCTTAAGGATTTGCACCTAAAGAAAGCTCTTTCGGGAATTTTCTTGAGCTTATCCGAAAGGTATATCTCCTTCAGGCTGCCGCAGTGTTCAAAGCACCTGATCCCCAGTTCAAGCAGCTCATCCGACAGATCGATGCTCTCAAGCGACTGGCATCCCGAAAAAGCCTGTGCTCCGATATAAGAAACCGAGCCTGCTCTTGAAACTGACTTCAGCCATTTGCTGTTTTCAAAAGCACATTTTCCAATCCTTTCGGTGTCTTCCGACAAAGATATGGTTTCCAGAAGATGGCAGTCCTTATATACGGCATCTCCCACAGACCTTATCCCTTCCGGTAAGGTCAGGCAGGTTATATTACCGGTGCTTTCAACAAGATTAAAGTTTTGATCCAGCTTAAAGCAGTTTATACATTCCGTGAATATCCTAAGTATCAGATCAGGGTATTCCTTATCCGTAAGATCTGAAACCCTGCTTAAGACATATTCGTTTTTGTTCCAATCGATAATCTTCTTGAGATTCAGGCAATTTCTGAAAGAAAGGGCTTCAATGGCGATCCTTTCCGAAAGGATCTCCAGTTCCCTGATTTCCGTATTGCCCGCAAAGCACCAGCTTGCAACTCTTTTAACCGACACAGGGAGCACTACTTTTCCTTTGCACAGCGCTCCGTCCAGAAGTACATCGTTCACTATGACCATATCCGATCCGGTCCTCTGCCCAGCAAGCCATGATGTCTGCGTAAAAGCATGGCTTCCGAAAAGCTTTACGGATCCCGGGATATTTATCTCTTTCAGTCTTACGTGATCCCTGAAAACATCCTGTCCAATCTCCTCTATGTCTTTTGGTATCGTAATCTTTGAGGCGTCGCCTGTATATCCTGCCAGCAGTTTTCTCTCCCTGATATCAAAACAGGAATAAACTGAAGCAATCACTTCCCGAACCCGCCCGGGATATGGATTGCCCGTAAGGTTTAAGCTGTCTTTAAACGCAGAAAACCCGTATTTCTGACCGTCAAAAATAACCGTATGCATCCCGGTGCACCCGATAAAGGCTCCACTCTTAAAGTTAGTATTCTTTGTAAATTCAACCGACTCCAAGGAAGCGCAGTCCGAAAATGCATGATATCCGCATTCTGTCCGGTCAAGCTTAATGCTTCTTAAGGAATCACAGCGTTCAAAGGCTCGTTCTCCGATCACCCCGATCCCGTTAAAATCAAACGAATCAAGATTTACACATTCGTCAAAGCATCTGGCTTCCATACCTGTAAGCTCTTCCGCTTCAAATTTATGTAACGAAAAACAGCCCGCAAAGCTTTCGGCAGGCAGGACTGAAACGCCTAAAAGACAGACTTCCTCAAGTTCACGACAGTAAGAAAAGATTCCTCGACCTATTTCTTTTACGTTTAACCGGACTTTTTTAAGCTTGAGACAGTTTGAAAACGCATTACGTTCGATCAAGCATTCGGGTGAATCGATTATAACCTCCTCTAAGTTGGGACACGCAGCATATGCGTACTTTCCTATCCTTTTTACTCCGGATAATTTCAAAATGCTTATATTTGCCTGTTTTGTAAAGGAGTACGGTGCAATAAGCTCTCCTTCCGCGGTCTCTGTCATATCCGGCGGAACGGAATCCGCTGATGTTTTATTACTTAAACTTCCATCCGCGCAGGTAAACTGCTTTGCCGGATAAAAAGAATACGGGTGTATATCCGCATTTTCAGGCAGGCTCTCAAACGGCTTTAACGTAAAACAGCGTCTGAAGGCATATTCCCCTATATACTCTACAGTAGCGGGGAGATTCAATTTCAAGAGCTTTTTACATTCCGCAAAAGCTTCTCTTTCAATTCTTTTTAAACCATCCTGTAAAACAACGTTCTGTAAAGTTACACAGCCCGCAAAGGCCTGTTCCCTTATCTCCTTAAGGCCGTCCGGGCAAAGTACCGTTTTCACCTGTTCATTCTTAAAAAAGCATCTCTCACCGATCATTTCAACGCCTTTGGGTATCCTGATCTGCTCCTCGTTTCCCATATAACGGACAAGTATCCTGCCGCTTATATAAAAATCCCCCAGGATCTGGTCTCTTATCCTGCCGACGGTTTCATCGGAAGCTTCTTCCTCAAGCAGATAGGTTTTCCCCTGCATATGCACCTTTTTTAAATTGCAGCAGCCTCGAAACGCTTTTTCGTCCAGGATGATATCACTGCTCCCGAGAGTGATCTCCGTAAGGCCTATACAGTTTAAAAATGCGTTAGCCCTGATCTTGCGCACAGATTCCGGCAGAGAAATACTTATAATACCCTTTTTGTCAAAAAAACAGCTTTTTCCGATGATGGTGATTCCCTCCGGCAGCACGATGTTTTTCAGATTGATGCTGAACTTGTTTAAAACACCATCCTCAATCTGCATGGAATGATACACGCTTTTCGCTATGGATTTAATAATACCCGGATAATCGGTATGTGAATCCATGGCTTCCACCAGATTGTTTATCTCGTAAACCTGCCCCGATAAGATGATCCTGCGAAGACTTATGCAGCCCTCAAAGACTTCATCGGAAAAGTTGGAATCATCCAATTCGGAATTTACAGCAATTTCCTTTAGCTTCAGATTATGGGAAAAAACGCCTTTTCCCATACTTATCGGGCCTTCCATCACAGCTTTTTTCAGGCTATCACAGTACAGAAACGCACAGTTACCAACCTTTGTCATCGTTTTGGGAAGTATCATTTCCTCCATCTCATGGCACTTGTGAAATGCATAATCCCCGATTTCTGCAAGACCTGCGGGAAAATCCATCCTTTTAAGCTGTCTGCATCCTTTAAACGCCATCGGACCAATCTTTTTAAGAGTGGAAGGAAGTTTTACGTCTAAAAGCCATGCCATACCCTTAAATACACCTTCTCCTATGGTATGAACCCCTTCCGGAATATTTACCCCGGTCTCCGTATCGGCAGTATAAGCCTTTAAGACGCCGTCTTCTATCTCAAATCTATCCTGTATCAGCATTTCATCTACCTCTTAGTTTTCATGCAAAAAACTCTGTATGTGCAGGTTTTTCAAAGAACCCGCATCTTCTGTTTTGTTATATCCGTCATCGTTTATTGTCAAAAATCTCGCCAAGTATATTCTTTAGTTCCGATATGTTCCCACACTTATACAGCCTCTGTTTTATCTGCTTGGTTCCCGGAAGCTTTTTCATGAAATATGAGGCCAGTTTTTTTATATATGTGAGTACATACAGCTCGTCATAGCATTCCCCCGCCGTTTCCAGCTGTTCCATGAGCAGGCTGTATTTTGTATCGCAGCTCGGCGTCCCTGTCAGTTCCGAAAAGATCAAAGGATTTTCAAACCCGTACCTGGCCAGCATGATGCCGTCAGCTCCGGTCTTTTCCATCATCTCTTCCGCGTCCTCTTTTGAGTATATCCCTCCGTTTGCAAAAACAGGGATACTTACGGACTGTTTCGCCAGCTTTATATATTCATACAGGGGTCTGCCCTCATACATCATATCCCTTGTTCTCCCGTGTACCGTGATCATATCTGCACCGGAGGCCTCACACATGCGGGCAAACTCTTCTATTACGATCCTCTGTCTGTTCATTCCGATGCGGCACTTCACCGAGACCACTTTTCCGCTCCTCTTGCACGCCTCAATGATCTTTGAAGCCCTCGGAATATCATCCAGTAACGCGCTGCCTTCGCCGGCCTTTATAACATTCGGGACCGGACAGCCCATATTTATATCAATAATATCAAACTTCGCCAGAAGTTCACTCTTTGCAGCCCTTTCAAATACTGTCGGAACCGAACCTAAAAGCTGAACACACTTTATCCTCTCACGATCATCTGTATACAGAAGCTTCGAGGTTGCCCTGTCATTATACTTCAGTGCGTCCGAACTTACCATTTCCGTGTATGCGCTTCCTGCTCCCAACCTTTCAACCATCAGTCGAAACGGAAAACATGTATATCCGGCAAGCGGAGCCATAAGTACATTGGATTTGAACCTTATCCCACCGATCATGATCTCTGTGCCGATTTTATCGATCATCACTGTTTCTCCATGTCAAAATCTGAATTTTATGACTCTTTCTATTTAGATTACCAAAACTTCCCATATAATAATGACTATCATAGCTTTACTGTCATCCTGAGGGATTTAGACCGAAGGATCTTTATTCACTGTGAAGTCAGTAAGATTCTTCGCTTCGCTCAGAATGACATAAAGGAAGTTTTAGCAGTTTTCATTTAACTATACAGTACAATTATACTTCAAATACCGCACCAATTCAATATCGAAAAATACCAAACCGGAAGGTATCCACCCACACCGTTTACAGTCAAAGTCACCTCGAAAACGCCTTCAGCGTTTCCTCGGTAACAAAACGATGCTCCGCATCTCTGTTTTGTTATATATCAAAAAAAATTTTATTTTTTTATTGACATAACCAAATATATGTGATATAAAATAATTGTTTACAGATATTATTTCTGAAATAATATCTCATCATAATATTTAAATCCATTATCAATTATGTCCGACTTAACCGGAAAAAGCCGGACCCGGCAGGTCATCTGCAGAAAGGAGATGCTTATGGCAAAGAAGATCACAGAAACAGAAACAACTAAGAGGCCGATCACCGTAGAGGATCACAAGGAACTGAACAGAAGGCACGAAGAAAAAAAGCTCAATGCGGTTAATAAGGCACTTGGGTTTCCTAACGGAGATGACTTTGAAAACGACCTTACAGAAATCTTAAACAGCGACTGTGAAGAAAAAGGCGAGACAGTTGTTATCGCACTTATTGATTTCGATCGTTTCCTTCACATCAACAAGGATTTCGGAAGTGATGTCGGAGACAAGGTTCTGATCGACACCGGTCTTTACATTAAAGAAAAGGCACCCGAGGATGCCAAGGTATACCGTATCGGTGGAGATGAATTCGGAATAATCTTTAAGGGATTAACAGAAAGAGAGGACATCTTCTTATTCTTAAACGACCTTAAGAACAATTTCAATGTCAAGACTCCCGACGGTGCGGCACAGACGCTCACCATCGGTATGGCTACCGCATTTATCGATGCAACCCGTTATGCGGAGCTTGTAAGAAAGGCTGACGGAGCACTTTATCGTGCAAAAATGCAGGGTGGAAACAAAATCGTCATGGCAAGGGAGGAAAAAATGGTTCCGAAGACCAGTCACTTTACCCAGGACCAGCTTCAGCGCCTCGCAAAGCTTGCCAAGCGCGAAGGTATCGGTGAAGCGATCCTGCTCAGAGAAGCCCTTGATATGCTGCTAAAAAAATATGATATTTAGTTAATATAATAAATCTGTGTAAATAAAACTTAACTTAATGGCAAAGGGACGGTTCCTTTTCACATCTTTTGTTATAAAAGACGTGACAAAAAGAACCGTCCCCATTGTCACATTTGTTTCATTAAATCTATTTTTGCGATCATATCCTTTGACATTTCATCAGGTTCAAAGGAAAGCAGTTTAAAGCTAATCAGTTTATAATCCGTAAGGGCGTTCGAAACATCACGTGCCAGCTCGTCGTTTTTTGCTTCGAACTCTTTGTAACAGAACGATAGTTTTGACAAAGCCAAACCTACGTTTGCCGAAATATTAAGTGCAAGCATTTCTTTCATGCTTTCCATGTTTATATCCGGATTTTTGGGCGAAAGGACTGCCTCACCGGTAAAACTTATAAACAGCGAACGATACTCAGGATCGTTAAAAGGTATCGGTGTTTTGCTGCCGAACGGCACCGTCATTCCTTTCGCTCCGGAAGATGTTTCTTTTACCGGCTCTGCCTTTGGTGTATCATCTTCTTTTTTCTTGAATATATCAAAAAGTCCCATAGTATCCAAACCTCCTGCCCGGTCTTACTTAAGTTTTAAAGAACCCAGAACTGCAGTGGTAATGTCAGCGTTATATGCAAAGCCCGTCATTCGTACATTTATCACCTTATCACCGATGGTCGCATACATCTGAGCGACATCTGTTCCAAGATAACTATATGCCAGACCTTTCCATTCATAATCGCCTGCCTTAACAGTTACTTCTTCGGGATTATATTTTGCATTTGCCGTTTTTGTAGCATCAATGTCCTTTTGGCTCTGTTCCGCAGTTGATAAAATGAAATAAAAATAGTTTAAAGGATTATCATCCTTGTTAACCCAGACCGCATTTTCATCATCAGCTTCGGTGGTATTACCTGTTTTGATGTGCATTCCTTCAGGTACAAGTATCTCCGAATAGATACCCCATGACCCTGTGCTGCCCTTTATCTTTTCGGCCTCGGGTTCAGTTGTCGGGTTTTCACTTGAAGTGTCATTTTTCTTTTCTGTAGTGTCGCTTTCCTTTGAAGTTCCATCCTTGCCGCCGCAAGCTGCAAGGCAGCATACCATTACCAAAATACACATTAACATTGTTGCTTTTTTAATCATCTTTTTTTCTCCTTTCGTCGGGTACCGTTTTTCATGCTTCTTTCCCGGTCCCTTTAAAATGATTATACAAAAACAGAAAGAGTCCTTGCATCACCCGCAGGAACCATTTTTCTTTTCATTTATTCCTGTCAAATGCAGATCTATCCGCTGACTGTAGAGTACACAAAGGCAAAAAATGCTGAAAAGTATATCATAAGCCTGAGTAAACCGGTAAAAACGCTGGACAGTACGACAGGTCTTTCGGTTTCCAAGAAGACAACCTTCGATTTCAAGAATCCTACAATGGGTGTAAAAACGAATAAGATCACTGTTTATGTCACGCCGGTAAGCAGTACCGGTACTTACGGTAAATCAGTCAAAAAAACCATAACTCTGAAGCAGCCGTAAATGGCATTCGCTTATCCATCGAGTAGGCTGACTCCTACTCGATGCGCTTGGCCACTTCGAGAGCAAGCTCTCTCAGTGACCGTTCGCTCAGCCCTCAGTTTGCAAGCGAGCTTGCACTGAGGGCATTCGCTTATCGCACAAAAAATAGCCGGTGTTTTATTTCACCAGCTATTTTTTTGATGTGTATTTTTTCTGTCGTCATCGTGTACTACCAGTCCCAGTGCTTTGGCGTTTATGGCCAGTTCCAGACGGTTTTTATATCCGGTCTTGTTAAGCATGTTCTGGATATGACGCTTGACTGTGTTGAGGGATATGTTGTATTTCTCCGCTATCTCCTCGTTGGATCGGTTGGTTGTAAGCTCCCTCAATATCTCAAGCTCTCTTTCCGTAAGGTCAGACTTCTTTATATCTCCAAACTCATAATCAGGTGCGACACCAGGATATACGGATTCTCCGTTCATGGTACGGTCCATGATATCGAGCAGAGAGCTTTCGTGATATTCCTTGAACCAGAAGCTGTCTATCTTTTCTCTCTTTGCTTCTTCTATCCACTTGTATTCACCGGTGGATGTGGCTAATATCACTTTTATCTTCGGGTTATTGCTTTTTATGGTTTCCGCACAGGTGAGTCCGTCCAGTCCCTTTTTCATCATGACATCAAGGATTACCAGATCAACAGGATTATATCGGCAGTAATTTACCGCCTGCTCAGCCGTTGAGAAGGAGGCGGCCAGTTCATAACTTACGGTGCTCTGTATGAGCATCTCAAACAGAGTTCTGGCTACGTACTCGTCATCGGCTATAACTACTTTATATTTAGGTCTTGCTTCGGACATAAAGGCCTCCTTTCATGTTTTCAACGCTATTATTACAGTAAATGCTTCCTCTGTTTTTATCTCCATGATACCACCGACATTTTCTACCAGAGTACGAAGTGATGCCAAGCCTCCTGTTTCCCGGATGGCTTTTTCGGTCACTGTATCCGAGTTGACCGTTTCGTTTTCCGGCATAGTACCTAAGTTAATCTTTTCCTTCTCCGGCGGTTCTCCATTCCCCGTAAGGGTAAAGATGACAGTACCTTCCTTCTCTTCGACAGTTACGGTCAAGGTGTCACCGTCTGCATGCTTTTTGGTATTGGTGGCACATTCATTTACAGCAGATGCCAGTATGTCCCTAAGTTCTCCCGCTTCGGGGATCATGCCGCTTATCTTTACTCTTACCGCTATAGCTTTTGCCATCTCTATGGCTTCAGCCAAACTATCGGTTTCTGTGTCGTCCTCTTCGTATTCTTTAAGCAGGTGCGTATTCGTGAGCTTCAGGGTACCTAAGAAACTGTCTTCATCTATGGAGTCAGGATGCTCCATGTAGTGACGGCTCGCGAGCAGTATGTGCCCCGTCTCGCTGTGTACCTGTCTTCTGGCGTTAAGAAGTTCCCGCGATATGGTTATCTGTTCCGCTCTTCTGTTATATATTTCCAGACGGTTACGTATTTCTTGGAGTTTCTTGTTCTTCCCTTTAAGCTCATCATTTATTTCGGCTTCTTCCGTTATATCGTTTGCGGTCAGCTGTATATATTGCTTCCCTCTCCACATGATATTTTCCTGCATGAACTGCCATGTTTTTGTTCCGTCCGAGTATATGCTGTTGTGATCAAAACCTGTGATATCGGTCATGTTTTTTCCTGAGCGTTTTCTGGATATCTCATTCATGGAAAGGTTGGCAAATACTACATTGCCGTTCGTTTCTGCAAATGCCACTCCTGCGGGAAGCAGATCCAAAGCTTCTTTTATCGAGGTACGTGTAAGGCTTTCTTCACGAAGACGTTTTCTGTAGTGTGTCCCCCAGACCAGGTATATGACAGTTATTATCTCGCAGACCAGTATCAATGCAGCCGGGAGCGAGCAGAATGCCGTGGTCACCTTTGGCCAGGTTCTTATGTAGTCCACGTCCATGTAATAGTAATAATCGGGCTCCACATAATGGAACTTACCGTCCAGCATCATATAAAATGCCGCAAAGTATAGTACAAAAAGAATGAGCGATATTACAGCGTTCTTATCCTTCCTGCCAAGCCTGTAAAATGCCATGCACAGATATCCCGCATAAAGCATGATGAGCATAGCGCAGGTTATGAGCAGTTCACTTAAGCCTGTATTCATTGATTCCCATATGGTCATGCTACTCACCGCCTTTCTTCTCTGCGTGTGCACCGGTGGTTACACGCTTATGGCGTTTTTCTACCTGCATGGTCTTTACGGTCATGAACAGTATATCATCCTGTTGCTCGATGCTTACCTGGAGCGGTGCGTTTTCGGTGCTCACTTCTATATCCGTGTCTGCAGCAAGCCTCAGGCCTTCCCTTCCGTATGAGATCATGAGAAGTGTGGCATGCCCTATAAGCTGTTCGGTAAGGAACTGAAAGGTATCATAGAGGGCAATAACGGTGTCGGAGGGAAGCTCAGATTCCACCTCATCCTCCCCTTCGGGGCACCTTTCCCTCGAGGGGAAGGCTGAAAATCCACTCTCATCTACGGATGTTTTTATCCCTACAAATTCCAGATATCTTGCCGATTCCAAGACTGCGAGCAGGAGCTCATTTATGGGTATGGTATCGTGCTCGGAAGATACAAGGAGCATATTTGTTTTCCGTTTTACAAACGCATTTAACACAGATACCGCGGCTACGATACCTTTAAATTCTTTGTTACCGGGCTTAGCTTCGTTTAAGAGATCCTCGATCCTTTTCTGATAAGGGTACATTTCCTGCGCTATCTCGTGGTAGATATGGTGGTGCAGGCGCAGGTATGCATTTTCTTCCTTCTGCTTGTTTTCGTACTCTATAAGAGTGTTTTCACCTTCGAGCAATTCGTTGGCTTCATTCTGTTCTTCGTTGGCATGCCTGATGTC
>JAEEVO010000138.1 GCA_016290905.1 Lachnospiraceae bacterium
ATAAAGAAACCTGTTATTCTGTCTGCGTCGCTCATTACACGTGTCATCAGGCTGCCGGTCTGGCGCGAACGGAAGAAACTGATAGAAAGCTTTCCCATGTTCCCGAAGATGCTTTTCTTCATATCCCTGACCACATTAGTCACTATCTTCGCTGCGAACACACCCTGTATCATGCCGATGACTATGATGGTTATTCTGGCCATAAGCATGGTAAGCACCACCATCAGAAGTCCTGTGACAAACTCCCCGTCCTCTATTCCAAACTGTCTAAGGAATTCATTGTTCTTGGCCAGTACCTTGTCATATAATACAGTACCATTTAAGTATGGCCATACCAGATTTAGTCCTGCGGTAAGTATATAGCATAAAAACAATCCGGCTATAGTCAGTTTGTAGGGCTTAAAATACCCCAGAACCCTGCGGAATATGGAACGTCTGTCCATACATCTCGGGCAGACCTTACGCGACCTGTCCGGGTACATCATCCCGCATATGGGACAATACTCATCCCTGTCGTCCTCGTCAGTACCGTAAACCTTAAGTTTCTTTATCCTCTCTTCTTTTGACTCCGGGGTTCCTTCTTCTTCTCTTTTCTTCCTATCCTCATCAGATCTTCCCTCTTTGTCAAATTCCTGTGAAGCCTTTGTCTCCATACATATCTTGTCAAAAGTTCTGACAAGCTTGTGCATTTCTCTCTTGTACAGGTTCGAAAATGCCGTAAGCCTGTATGTTACACCGTCAACATCCGCTGTCAGCACACTGCAGGCCACCTGAGGCTCTCCTTTGAGGTTTTCTGTTTTTTCAATATCATAGATTTTTAAGGTCCATTCCTTTTCGGACAGGTCAACGGGGTTTTCTTTTGACATGTATCCCTTAAATGAACGGATTTCCTTTTCATCCGGAGCGGACATGACTACTGCCAGCTTTTTTAACGTCAGGACAACAAAACCGTCCGCATACAGACAATCCGTGTTCATGTCCGTAGCGGAAGCCGCAAATATATCCTCCTCCTCTATTCCGTTTTCTTTAAGCAGTTTTAAGACTGCCTTCGGAAACAAATCCTTTTTCATAAAAATCCTTTCGCATATTACTTAATAAATTAAATGCCTTTGCATAATTTCGTCCGATATCGTTCCCTCGGGCTATACCATAAGAATAAAAGATATACCATCGTGGGTCAAGTGATTTTTCGGTACAATACATGTCACTTCTTGCTAATCTATATCGAGTAGGCTAACTCCTGCTCGATACGATGGGACATCTCGAAAGCATAGCTTTCTCGATGTCCGTTTGCTCAGCCCTCAGTTTGCAAGCAAGCTTGAACTGAGGGCATTCGCTTATCGCGCAAAAAAAATACCGCCTCCGTTCAGAGGCGATATCCTTCAGTTTCATTTCTCCTTATCGCTCTTCTCGCACTTCTGATTAGCGATACCGCAGCTTGTCTTGCATGCAGACTGACATGAAGTCTGGCACTCGCCGCATCCGCCCTTCTTTGCGCTCTCGCAGAGATTGCGTGTTTCAACAGTCTTAATATGCTTCATAATATCCTCCTAAAACCTGTTAAATATTCATTTAACTGACTGCTACAAGTTTATAGGAAAGAATAGAAAATGTCAACCCTTATTTTTGGTATTTTTCCGATATTGTTAAATAATTATTAATATACAAAAAATAACATTGACAAATTATATTTTTGGGAGCAAAATATCACTGTTTCAGAATAAAATACAGGAGGCATTATGCTCGAATTAAAAAATATAACCAAGATCTATCCCGCAGGCGGGGAAGAGGTACACGCATTAAAAGGTGTAAGCCTGCAGTTTAGGGAAAGCGAGTTTGTATCGATCCTCGGTCCTTCCGGATGCGGTAAGACCACCATGCTTAACATCATCGGCGGTCTTGACAAGTATACAGACGGCGACCTTGTGATCAACGGAAAAAGTACAAAGGAATATAAAGCACGTGACTGGGATGCATACCGCAACCATTCGATAGGTTTTGTATTCCAGACCTATAATCTGATACCTCATCAGAATGTGCTTACCAACGTAGAACTGGCACTGACATTATCAGGTGTTTCCAAGGCAGAGCGCCGCAAGCGTGCAAAGGAAGCTCTTGAAAAGGTAGGTCTTAAGGATCAGATGAAGAAAAGACCTTCCGAGATGTCAGGAGGTCAGATGCAGCGTGTGGCCATAGCCCGTGCGATCGTCAACAATCCCGATATCATCCTTGCAGATGAGCCTACCGGTGCACTTGATACCGAGACCAGTATCCAGGTTATGGATATATTAAAGGAAATAGCCAAGGACCGTCTGGTCATCATGGTTACCCACAATCCGGATCTGGCAAACAGGTA
This sequence comes from Lachnospiraceae bacterium, assembly GCA_016290905.1. Classification (GTDB taxonomy): domain Bacteria; phylum Bacillota; class Clostridia; order Lachnospirales; family Lachnospiraceae; genus RUG11977. Next base: position 2,357 of record JAEEVO010000138.1, read on the forward strand.
CTCCACACGTATAGTAAGGATGCTCGACGGCGTGATCACCGACGACTCCGCACCTTTAGATGACAGCGAATACGCAAAAGAACTTGAGGTCGCCAAAAAGAAAGAGGTTGAGTCTCACAAGACCAAGAAGCCTTCAATGTCCCTCTGGACAGCTTTCGGTCTCTCACTCAAGAACCTTTTCACCAAAAAGGGACGTACGATCCTTACGAGCTTTGCAGGTTCCATAGGTATTATCGGTATAGCACTTATCTATGCCACATCAAACGGTGCTACGGAATTCATAGATAACGTACAGGAGCAGACACTGTCCGCTTATCCCATAACCATACAGGCTTCAACGGTTGATATGAGCAGTCTGCTTACTACATTTATGGGGAAGGCCGAGTCGACGATCCAGCACGACAACGATGCCATCTACCAGAAAAACATGATATATGAGCTGGTAAATTCCCTTAACACATTAGAGAGCAGGGAAAACGACCTCGTTTCATTCAAAAAATATATCGAAGCCGAACGTGCCAATCCCGAATCCGAGTTTAAAAATGCTCTTTTGGGAATTCAGTATACATATAATACTAACCTAAAGATCTACACGAAAAACCTTGAAGGCGATATCATCCTTTCCGATGCCTCTCAGATCATGGCCGACATGATACAGGATTTCATGGGCATTGATATGAACCTGATGATGTCTATCAGCGGTTCTTCCGCCTTAGGTGCACAGTCAAATACATTTATGGAAAACAGTACGGCTCTCTGGAAGGAAATGCTTCCCGGAAACGACGGTGCCGTGATCAATCCCGTTCTTCACGAACAGTATGATATCATATACGGAAACTGGCCCACAGCTTATGACGAGATAATCCTTTTTGTTGACGAACACAACGAACTCAACGACCTGACACTCTATGCACTCGGACTGAAGAGCAAAGAAGAGATGGACAGGAACATGGAGGCAGTCTTACAGCATGAAGCTTTAGAGGTCAAAGAACAGAAATGGAGCTACGAAGATATCGGCAATCTCGAGTTCAGGACAGTGCTTCCCTGTGATGCGTATATTTATGATGAAACTACAGGTACATATTCCGATCTAAGGGAAACCGCTACAGGTCTTAAATACCTCTATGATAACGGTCTTTCCTTAAAGGTATGCGGAATCGCAAAGGTTTCCGACAACGCGATCGGCGTACAGGAAAACGGTCATATCGGTTATACCTCGCTTCTTACGGATTACATCATCGAACATGCTAAAGAATCCGATGTTGTAAAGGCCCAGCTTGATTCAAAGGATACCGATGTTCTTACAGGACTTCCTTTCAAGGGTTCCGATGAATTAACAACCCAAGAAAAAGCTGCCAAATTCCATGAATATGTAGCAGCTCTTGACGAAGAAGGGCGCGCTGCTCTCTATACAAAAATAGTCAGCACTCCTTCCGATGAGCTTATAAACCAGACTATCGAACAGACTCTTTCTACTCTTGATAAGGATACCATGCTTTCACAGATGATCCAGGGTGCTGTAGCACAGACCGGTATGAAAGAGGAACAGATAAGAAGCTACCTTGCAAATATGAGTGAGGAAGAATTGACGGAAATGTTCAGGACTTCCATGAAGGAACAGTTCCTGGCACAGTATTCAGAGCAGGTTAAGGAACAGCTGGCTGCTATGAGTACAGCACAGCTTTCCGCTATGCTTGACATGACACTTAAGACATTTAGCGATGAGCAGTGTGCAGTGATGTATGATGATACCATGGAGTTCTCTCCTTCAGACTATGATTCGATCTTAAAGAGCTTATGTCTGGTAGATAAGGATAACCCCTCTTCCAT